>JBJSXZ010000150.1:0-5030 GCA_046086645.1 Candidatus Limnocylindrus sp. | reverse complement strand
CGTTGAAGTTGCGCTAACCTACATCTTCGGCGTTGGTCTCACTTCGAGCCAGAAGATCCTCAAGCAGGCATCCATCAGCCCAGATACGCGAGTGCGCGACCTAACCGAGGATCAGATCAACCGACTCCGCGAGCTTGTTGATAAGGGTCGCAAGGTTGAAGGTGATCTTCGCCGTGAGATCGCTATGAACATCAAGCGACTGATTGAAGTTGGAACGTATCGTGGCAGTCGCCACCGCAAGAATCTTCCGTCACGCGGCCAGAGAACGAAGACCAACGCACGCGCACGCCGCGGGGCACGAAAGACCGTCGCTGGCAAGAAGATCGAGAAGAAGTAGGAGCACATGGCAGAACTAGCAAAGCGCCCAACGAAGAACCGACGTCGCGAGCGTAAGAACGTGCCCGTCGGGCACGCGCACATCGCCGCGTCGTTCAACAACACCCTGATCTCGATTACCGACACGACTGGCGCCGTGCTCGCATGGGGCTCAGGCGGCGTCGCTGGGTTCAAGGGATCGCGCAAGAGCACGCCGTACGCCGCATCGCTCGGCGCAGAGGCCGCGGCCCGCAAGGCGATGGAGCATGGCCTTCGTTCTGTTGAGGTCTTCGTCAAAGGTCCAGGCGCAGGTCGCGAGCAGGCGATCCGTGGCCTGCAGACCGCCGGGCTCGACATCACCGCCATCACCGATGTGACGCCGCTGCCACACAATGGCTGCCGTCCGCCGAAGAAGCGCCGAACCTAGGAGGGCACCATGGGTCGAGATACTGGTCCTGCCTGCCGTCTCTGCCGCCGCGAGGGTGCGAAGCTCTTCCTTAAGGGCGCACGGTGCTATACCAAGAAGTGTTCGTTTGAGCGACGACCAACCCCACCGGGAATGCATGCGGTGCGCCGTCGCAAGGTTGGCGACTACGGCCTTCAGCTTCGCGAGAAGCAGAAGATGCGCCGGGTCTATCGCATCGGCGAGGCACAATTCCGCCGCCTGTTCGAAGAGGCTGAGCGTGGGACAGACGTCACTGGCGAGCACCTCCTGCGGCTGCTGGAGCTGCGCTTCGACAACGTGGTGTACCGGCTCGGCTTCGCCGCCTCGCGCGACCAGGCACGCCAATTCATCACCCATGGACACTTCGCCATCAACGGAGCCGCTGTCAACATCCCGTCTTACGGTCTCAAGCCTGGCGATGTGATCTCCGTGCGCGATGGGCGCGCTGAGCTCACGCCGTTTAAGGAGGCCGGCGCGGCACTTAAGGCAGCAACCATCCCAGAATGGCTACGGGCAGACGCGGTAAAGGTGCAGGGCCACATTGTGGCTGCGCCGCGCCGAGACCAGATGCCTGGTGATTTCAACGAGCAACTCGTCGTCGAGTATTACTCGCGGTAAGAGAGGAGAGCAGTATGGACGCACTCACGACTCGCATCGCTCCGCTCGAGGAGCTCGGTTCATACGGGAAGTACGAGGCAGGACCCTTCGCGCCTGGATATGGCGTAACGCTTGGTAACGCCCTGCGACGCGTACTCCTGGGATCGCTTGAAGGCGCAGCGGTCACCGCAGTGCAGATCACGGGTGTGCAGCAGGAGTTCTCCGCACTTCCCGGGTCACGCGAAGATGTCGTGCAGATCCTCCTTAATGTCAAGAAGATCCGACTCCGCAGCTTCGCAACCGGCCGCGTCGAGCTAACCCTCAACAAGAAGGGCGCTGGCCCGGTCACCGCGGGCGACATCACGCCGAACGGGCAGGTTGAGATCGTCAACCCAGAGCAGGTGCTCCTCACTCTTGACTCTGATAAGGCATCCATCGAGATGTTCCTTGTTGTTGAGAAGGGCGTCGGCTACGTTTCCTCAGATCGGCTTGAGGTCGACCCTGAGGGGGAGGTTCGCCCGCGTGGCGTCATGGCCGTTGATGCGATCTTCACGCCGGTGCGCAAGGTGAACTTCACGGTCGAGAACACACGCGTCGGACAGGACGTTGACCGCGAGAAGTTGATCCTCGAAGTAGAGACGGACGGAACGATTACGCCAGAGGCTGCCGTTCGGCAGGCTGCGGCGATCCTCGTTGGGCAGTTCTCTGCCTTCTCCGGCCTTGGTGAGGCCCCTGCAGCCGGTCCGGCAGCTGCAGCGGGGGGCAACCTGCTCGATTTGAGCATTGAAGATCTTGACCTGCCAATGCGCGCCTACAACGCGCTGAAGCGAGCAGGCATCCTCAAGGTTGGTCAGCTCCTCTTGATGTTGCACAAGGACGAGATCGAGCTGCTGAAGCTGCGGAACTTTGGACAGAAGAGCCTCACCGAGGTTCGCGCCAAGCTCGTTGAGCGCGGCTTCGATGTTCCGGAGAGCACGATTTCTCCTGATGCGATCTTTGAGGATGAGGACGATGAAGATGGCGATGGTGACCTCAGCGCTGGAGTGAAGGCGTAATGACCTCGCACGCGATCGGCGGGCGAAAGCTTTCACGGAGGCAAGGGCCACGCCTTGCTCTCTATAAGAACATGATCGTGTCTGTCCTCCGCTATGAGCGTGTGCAGACAACCGAGGCGAAGGCGAAAGAGATCCGTCCGCAGGTTGAGCGCATCATCACCCTGGCGAAGAAGGGTGGCCTCGCAGCGCGCCGCGCCGTGATCGCCGCACTCCCAGACGAGCCACTCGTGGTTGAGAAGCTCTTTGAAGAGATTGTTCCAAAATATGCCTCGCGCACCTCTGGCTACTGCCGCATCACGAAGATCGGCGTTCGACAGGGAGACTCAGCGCCGATGGTTCAACTCGAGCTGGTCTAGGAGGAATGATGAATACAAAAACCTGGACGCCACGAGCTGCGGAGATCACCCGTGACTGGTACGTGATTGATGCGGAAGGTCAGACACTCGGCCGCCTCGCAACAAAGATCTCGTCGCTCCTGTTGGGCAAGGGTAAGCCGACCTTTACAGACCACCTCGACTCCGGTGATTTTGTGGTGGTCGTCAACGCGGCGAAGATCATCGTGACCAGAGATCGGCTGTTGACCAAGAAGTACCACTCGCACTCTGGCCATCCAGGCGGCTTTAAAGCTGAGTCGTTGGGCGACCTTAACGCGCGCAAACCAGCCGAGGCAATCCGTCGCGCCGTCAAGGGGATGTTGCCGAAGACGAAGCTTGCGGCCGCGCAGATTCGCAAACTAAAGGTTTACCCTGGCCCAGACCATCCACATGCACCACAGCAGCCGAAGGTAATCGCATGAGTCCGAAGGAGAAGAGCTTGACTGCAGCTATGCCGTACTACCAAGGGACTGGACGTCGTAAGACTTCGGTTGCGCGCGTTCGACTCGTTGGAGGTGAGGGCCAGATGGTCATTAACGGCCGCACCTATCAGGAGCACTTCGGTGGTGCAATCCCGCAGACTGAAGTTTTTGCTCCATTTAAGGTGACTGGGACCGAGGGCCGCTTTAACGCGATGGTCAAGGTGCAGGGCGGTGGCATCTCTGGTCAAGCCGGAGCAATTCGCCATGCAATTTCGCGCGCCTTACTCTCTGCAGATCCAGAGGCATATCGCCTCCCACTCCGCCAGGCTGGCTTCCTCACGCGCGACCCGCGCGCCAAAGAGCGCAAGAAGTACGGCCTCGTCCGCGCCCGCAAGGCGAAGCAGTTCACGAAGCGCTGACCAGGCGCCGTCAACCGCGATGACCGCGGCTCGCTTCGGCACCGACGGGATCCGCGGAGTAGTTGGCTCTTCACTCACCGAGGCCGATGCGGCGAATCTTGGTCGCGCACTCGCGCAACGTTTTCCAGACGCACAAGTTCTCGTCGGACGTGACACGCGCCCGAGTGGCCCTGCACTGAGCGCGGCCCTCGTTCGCGCGCTTCGCAGTGGCGGCGCCTCTGTCATAGATCTAGGCGTGCTCCCTACACCTGGGCTCGCGTTTCTAGTCATGCGGGAGCCGAACATCACCCTCGGCGTTGTGGTGACTGCATCGCACAACCCAGTCGAATACAACGGGCTGAAGGTGATTTCGCGCGATGGACGAAAAGTTGCAGACTCGATCGAGCGCGAGATTGAGGTGCTCATGGAGTCGACCAGCGGAGCTATAAGCAAGGGCGCGACGGTGGATGCTCCACCTGATCACGATGAACGCGCTGCACTACTGCGGGGGCACTACATCGAGCACCTGCGTGAAGTTGCCGAGGAGGAGGTTCCAGGCTCAGGCGCTGCACCCCTCACGATCCTCGTGGATGCTGCACACGGTGCTGGCTCTTCTTATGCACTAGATGCACTTGCGGCCACCGGCGCGACTGTCAAACCACTCAGCGCGAGCGTCGGCGTTATCAATGATGCCGTCGGTGCAACAAACCCTGCTGCCCTTGCAGTTGCGGTGCGTGAACGAGGCGCTGACGCTGGAATCGCGCTCGATGGGGATGCCGACCGTTGCGTCGTGGTTGATGAGCGTGGCCGGCCAGTCGATGGCGACGTCTTGATTGCGCTGCTCGCACTCGACCGTCAGGAGCGGAGGCTTGCCGGTGCAGATCGCGTCGTGGCGACTGTGCTCACGAATACAGCGATTGAGCGCCGCCTCACCGCTGCAGGGATCTCACTTGTACGAACACAGGTCGGCGATCGACATGTCGCTGAGGAGCTTCGCCGCTCCGGAGCAGGATTCGGCGGTGAGAAGAGCGGACACCTCCTCTTCCCCGAGCACTCGCCAACGGGAGACGGAATCATGAGCGCAATCCATCTCGTTGGACTCCTTGTGCGCTCAAAGCAGCCACTCTCGGTGCTTGTGCAGGCGCTGCCACTCGATCCGCAGGTGCAGTCGTCTGTAGCTGTTGGACAGGCTGGGGCTCAGGGCATCCTGGAAAACCCCGAATTCATTGCACTCGTACAAGAACAGTCTGTGCTCTTGTCGGCAGCGGGTGGACGCCTCGTGGTGCGCGCATCCGGAACCGAGCCACTCCTGCGGATAATGGGTGAGGCACCCGACGCTACGATCGTTCAGCAGGTGGTGGAGCGCGTGGCGGCCCTCGCCTCCCGCCTCGTGCACGAGGGGTAGACTACCCGCATGTGCGGAA
>JBJSXZ010000149.1:0-9101 GCA_046086645.1 Candidatus Limnocylindrus sp. | reverse complement strand
TATCGGCCGCCCAGTCTGGCGAGCCGTTCACGCTCTATGGCGCAGACTTCCCCACCCCGGATGGAACGGCGCTCCGCGACTATGTCCACATTGCCGATGTAGCGGCAGCGAACGCGGCCGCCTTTACAGCGTTACAGAAGGGTAAGATCAGCAGCACGTTTGCGGCCATTAACATCGGAAGTGGCACTGGCACGAGTGTTCGCGAGGCGATCGCGGCCGTGGAACGGGCGAGCAAACTCTCGGTAAAAATCGACCTGCAGCCGCGACGAGACGGTGACCCGGCAAGCCTCGTCGCAAATATCGACCGCGCGGCAAAACTGCTCGGATGGCGCCCACGCCAGAGCGACATCAATCGTATCGCTCGTTCGCTCTTCTCCGCCAGCTAGGCGGACTACACGAGTTACCCCTCGCGCTGCTCTGGCACTCCTTGCAAGAGGTACCAGCCAATGAGCATCGTGGCGAGTAGGGTCAGGAGGCCAACGGTATACGCGCCGTTCCCGAGGGCAGGGTGAAGCAGGAAGATCGTGCCTCCGTAAAGGAGCCCGCCGAGCACCTGCGAGCCCTTGCCGACGAGGCCGTACAGGCCGTAGAACTCACCAAGCTGCTTGGGTGGTGAGAGGCGATACATCAGGATGCGATCGGCTCCCGAGAGTCCACCGAAGCCGAAGCCGAGGATGACACCCGCAACGATGAACGGGATCGGTGAGACGAAGAGCGAGCCGATGACGAGCGCCACCGCCCAGAGCGCGAGCACGCGGTTCAATGTTGCCTTCGGGCCCTGGCTGTCGGTGAGCCGACCCCACACCAGACCGCCGATGACGGCAGTCGTTGCGAGGGCGACCAACACATAGTTCGCCTCCCCTTGCGTGAAGCCGACCGCCTGCACGGCAAAGATCGCCATGATCGAGATCACGGTGTTCTGTGCGTCGGTGTAGAAGAAGCGCGCTGTGAGGAAGCGCTTCAGGCCAGGGAACTTGCCGAGCTCGCGGATCGTGCTGAGTGTTGCAAGGAGCGAGTTGTCTTTCACTAACTTCCCTGCTGGTTCTGGGATCTCCTTGATGAAGACGAAGACCGGGATGGCCAGCACACCAAACAAGATCGGCGCGAGGACGAAGACCTGTTCAACTGAGAGGCCACCGAAGAGGATGATCACACCGATCAAAATCGTGCCGAGATAACCGAGACCGTTGCCAAGCCCCGAAACCCACCCGCGGTTCTCTGGGGTGCTCACCAACTTGATCGTGGCGTCGTAGTAGACGAGTGATGACTGGTAGCCAAAGTTTGCGATACAGAAGAGCACCACGCCAAGACCGACCGGCACCGAAGGGATGAAGATTGCCGGAACAATCGCCAGCACGGTGAAGAAGAGGAGATATGGCATGCGACGACCGGCGCGATCGGAGATCGCACCGATTGCTGGCGAGATCAACGCATTGATGCCTACCGAGAGGGCGATTGAGATCTGAAGCCACAGGTTTCCCTGCGACTCACCGAGCCCCTTCTCACTGGTGAGATAGAGGCCGATCGCATACGAGAAGATTCCGTACGACCAGATCGTGTTCGCGAGGTCATAGAGGGTCCACGATGCGATCCACGTCGACGGGACCGTGATCTTCACGCCCGAGCTTGCAGTCCGTTGTGCCATCTCTTCTCGTCCTCCCGCAACTAAGAGCGCAGCGAGGGCTCGCTGCGTGGCCGCTTAGGCTCTCGACAGGATGGCGGGTTGCACGCCCCTGTGCCGCCGCCGCCGCGCAGGGCGCACCCGCGGCACAGGTACGATCAGCCCATGCCAAGAGGGAGCACCGATCCCGCCCGAGCGTGGGCCGTGGGCCTTGAGTGGCGTCGCACTGGGCTCGCAGCAGACGTGCTCGCAGGCCTCGCAGCGCTCTACGGGCACCCTGCGTGGAAGCCCCGCCTCGACCCGATCAGCGAACTCGTCACGACAATCTTGAGCCAGAACACGAGCGACACGAATGCGGAGCGTGCCTTTGCTGCGCTGCGCACACGATACCCCTCCTGGGAGAAGGTTGAACGAGCACCGGTCCGCTCCCTCGCCGCAACGATTCGGAGTGGTGGTCTCGCCGCGCAGAAAGCCCCGCGAATCAAGGCAGCGCTTCGCGCAACACGCCTTCAGAGTGGGAACTACGATCTCAAGTTTCTCGCCACCATGGAGCCGCTCGCTGCACGCGCATGGCTCACCGCAATCCCTGGCATTGGCCCGAAGACCGCATCGATCGTCATGCTCTTCTGCTTCGGCGTGCCGCTCATGCCAGTCGACACTCACGTGGAGCGGGTGAGCAAGCGCATCGGCCTCCTGCCACCGAACGCGAGCCTGGCCTTTGCTCACGATGCGTGGCTTCACCTTGTGCCGCCCGAGGCAATGTACGAAGCGCACGTCGCGCTCATCCGGCATGGACGAGGACACTGCGATGCGCTGCGACCAACCTGTGCAACCTGCCCCGTTAGGCAGCGCTGCCGCTTTGTGAATCGTCGCGCGCCGTAAGGCGTACGGGGACGCGCGACCAGGCAACACTGCGCAGTGAAACGGTACCGTTATCCATCAACACCTCGACCGCTGCGCAGGTGGGGAGTGCGAGTTGGTGACCAGAGTTGGACCGTTGCCCATCGGCAAGTTCAGTGAGTCGTGGATCATCGGGGCCACTTGCATGGGCGAGCACACTCCAATCACCGAGAAGCGCGAGCCCATCGATGACGCGGATTGGATGGCCGCCACACGTGCACGATGCAGCACGTCGACCCATCGCCATCGCTGCAGCAGAATCAGCGACGAGGGTGAGATCGTCGCGCGCAAGCCATCGCTCGAGAGCTGCACGACGCTGCGGGTCACTGGCGAGACGGGTTGCGTCACCGCCACAGAGAAAAATCGTGGAGTAGGACTCCCCTAGATCGCCGAGTGGGATGAGGTGTGCGATTCGCCCACGAGCGGCTAGGGTCGCCTGCAGCAACTCGGCCTGCCGGGTCTCATCAGAGGCGAGGGAGGCGAGCCCAATCTGACCGCGGTGTGAGGCGAGCCAGGCAAGCGCCTCTGGCCAGGCCTGGGAATGCACGCCAAAGCCACCGCCTGAGAGATAAAGATGTGCCATCACGTGATCGTAGGCTCCCTCCTGCCGCTGCGCCATACTCTCCCTATGCAGGGGACACGACGTTCGGGTCGCATTGTTCTGATCGGGTCTGGAGAGATCGGCCCCTCTATGGCGCCGCTCCACCGTGCGCTCATCGCGTCACTTCCAAAGCGCGCGGCGCCCGCATCGCTGGTCGCCCTTGATGGCTCGTACGACTTCCAGACCAATCGCGCGGAGATGGGCGAGAAGATTGCCGTCTTCTTTCGATCGAAGGTAGGGGTACCGACAACGGTCGTGGGCCTCCCCGAAACGGAGCGTGCCGGTGCCGACCTTCCTCCCACAGCATTTGCGCCGACTCTCGCTGCACTCGAGAGCGCAAATCTCATCTTCCTTGGACCTGGGTCGCCGACCCGCGCTGTTGCACGGTGGGCAGACACACCAATCGTTGACCGCTTGATCGCACGCATTGATGCCGGTGCAACACTCGTCACCTCATCGGCTGGCGCAGCAGCAGCAGGCACGATGACGCTGCCCGTGTACGAGCTCTACAAGGCGGGGCTTAACGCAACGTGGATCAACGGCCTCAACCTGCTCGGCACGCTCACGGGAATTCGCGCCGCAATCATTCCGCATTGGAACAATGCAGAAGGTGCAACGCACGACACTTCCCGCTGCTATATCGGCGAGGCGCGCCTGTTGCAACTCACCCAAGAACTTCCCGCAAGCGTTGCTGTTCTGGGCATCGACGAGCATACCGCCCTGTCAATCGATTTCGGTTCAGAACTCGTGAGCGTTCACGGGAAGGGTGCGGTGACGATTCGCATTGCCGGCGTTGGTGAGATTGCACTCCATGCCGGAGCGAGTGAACCGCTCGACACGTTCGTCGCGCGATTCTCTGGCGCGGTCGTGCCAGCGGCGCACCGCATTCCTGCGCCGGTCGATGCCCCCGAGGTGCCCGTCGTCGAGCATGGCGCTCTCACTAAGGGCTCCATCGCCCCAGCCGTGGAGCGCCTGATCATGCTCCGTGCTGCTGCGCGCGCAGAGAAACGCTACGCAGACGCCGATGCCATTCGCGAGGCGATTGAGGCCCTTGGAGTAGAGCTCACCGATGCGCCGACCGGCGCAACCTGGGTGCTGCGCCCTTAACGCGTCAGCTTCGAGGCGAGTGCGCCGACGCGGCGCTGAAGACCGCTCGGCAAGATACCAAGGATGCGCGCTGCGATCGCGTTCATCCAGCCCGGCACCACGAGTGCCCGCCCTGCCTCAACGGCATCGAGCGCCGCACGGGCAACAAAGTCGGCGCTCGTCAACATGAAGCCGGGCGTCCCCGTCAGTGAGAGGCCGCCACGCTCTTGGAAGCCACTTGGCGTGTAGCCGGGTGCCACGCAGGTGACGCGAATGCCGAGCGGGCGCGCCTCTTCGTGGAGCGCGAGGGTGAAGCTGCGCACGAATGCCTTCGTCGCCGCATAGGTCGTGAAGCCCGGGAATGGCAGAAACGATGCGACTGAGGCGACGTTGAGGATCGCACCACGCTTTCGTGGCGCCATCGCGACAAGTGCCGCGCGCGATAGTCGAGCGAGTGCAATCACGTTGAGCATCGCTTCGTTGGTCTCACCATCGGCGTCGAGCTCCGTAATCTTGCCGAAGCGACCATAGCCTGCATTATTCACGACAAGATCAATCGGGCGCACATGGTCGGCGATGCGCGCCTCAACGAGTGCGACGCCTGTGGGCGTTGAGAGATCGGCGACGATGGTTTCACACCCTGATCCGGCGGTGGTTGCAAGGGCGGCAACACGCGCAAGCTCATCGCCTCGACGCGCAACGAGGACAAGCTCCCAGCCGCGCTCCGCCAGTCGAATCGCAAGTCGCTCGCCGATACCAGACGATGCTCCCGTGACAAGCGCAGTTTTTCGTTCCATAAGGGGAGTATGATCCTTTCATGGAACTCGTGCTCGATATCGTCATGCGAACAAGTGCTGTCTATCTCTTCTTGCTGCTCGGGATTCGCCTGATCGGCCGCGGCGAGGCGGCGCAGCTGCGAACCGTTGACCTCGTCCTCCTCCTTGTGCTTGCCAACTCGGTGCAAAATGCGATGGTCGGTTCCGATGTTTCGCTCGTCGGCGGGTTCGCTGCTGCTGCAACGCTGCTCATCCTTGCCCGACTCTTGCACCTTGCAGAGGCACGCTTTCCCTGGTTGCGTCGCAGCGTTGAAGGCGAGCCGCTCCTATTGGTTCGACACGGAACGGTCAGTCGCAGCGCCATGGCTCGAGCAGGGATGAGCACCGATGACCTTGCGCTCGCCGCGCGGCGCTTCGGTATCGCCAGCATTCAACAGATTGAACTGGCGATCCTCGAGGCAGACGGTGAGGTCAGCGTGATTGGCGCGAGCAACCGTGCGCCGCGACGAAGGCGTGCGGTACAGGTTCGTGCACCGAAACGAGCGCGTCGCTAGTGCCCACCGAGAGGTGCTGGTAGGGGGACCTGGATTCGAACCAGGGACCGGCGGGATATAAGCCCGCTGCTCTAACCTCTGAGCTATCCCCCCGTGGTGCAGATGCTGCCATCTAGTATGACGCCCGTTCAGGCGGATGTGGAGAGTGCCACCCCTACCGCATAGAGCGCAAGCCCGCAGGCGCTCAACTCCCAACCACGTCGGCGACGATGCGCCTCGCCACCAGCGCTCACGATCAAACCCGCGGCGGCAAGTGTCGCGCCGATCGCGAGCGATAACGCGCTTGCCGCCGTGCCGAAGAGAACGAAAGCGAATGCTATCGCGTGAAGAAGTGCTGCAAGGGCCAACGTCGTTCGCTGCCCGATGCGCACAACGATGCCGTGCGTGCCAGCAGCTCGGTCGAGTTGATAGTCGGCGAGTCCATTTTGCAGTGCGAGCGCACTCCCACCGGGAGTTGCCGCCAGGCTGAGCAGCAAGATTCTGGGTGCAATGTCTGCGCCTGCAGCGCTCCATGCAAAGATCGGAATAAGTGCGACGCCGAGTGCAAACGGAAGGAACGAGAGCCAGGTGCGCTTCACTCCCGCGTCGTAGAGGTAGCCCAGCGTTGCTCCAGCGATTGCAACCTGCAGGGAATCCTTGCCAAGCAGACTCGCCGCGCCGAATCCGATGGTCGCACTCACCGCAATAATGGTGCGGACGGTTCGCGGATGCAGCTCCCCCGACGCGAGCGGCTTCTCTGTTCGACCTTGGTCGCTCCGCTCGTCAAGGAGGTCATTGAGCGCACCAATTGAGGCATGGATCCCGATCATCGTGAGCGCGGCGAGTGCCGCTTGCGCGCCGCTCCCGCCTGCAGCGAGGGTCAACCCTGCCGCAATTGCCGCATTGAGCAGTGTTGGGAGAGGGTGGATCAGGCGCAGGATTGGTGGCAGACTTGGCATACGACGAGCCTACTCGTTGCACGCTAGGATTACACGATGAGTATCCTCCCCGCAATTTCCGTACGGGACCTCGTCAAGCGCTACAAGGGTTCTGACCGCAATGCGGTAGACGGTGTCTCCTTCACGGTGGAGCAGGGATCCCTCTTCGCCCTCCTCGGCCCGAATGGTGCAGGGAAGACGACCACGATCAGCATCCTCACCACCACCCTGGCGGCTACATCCGGGAGCGTGCAGATTGCTGGAGCCGACCTCGCCAAGGAGCAGTCTGAGGTCCGCCGCCGCGTCGGGATCATCTTCCAGAAGCCCTCACTTGACCGTGCGCTGACGGGGGAGGAGAACTGCCGCTTTCATGCCGCCCTCTATGGTGCGTATGCCTACCGTCCAACGTTCGGGCTGATGCCTCAGGAGTACCGCGACCGCGTCATCGAGCTTGGCGCACTTGTCGGGCTTGATCGCGACGACCTGTTCAAGAAGATCTCGAAGTATTCGGGCGGCATGCGACGCAAGCTCGAGATTGCACGGTCGTTGCTTCACAAGCCGCAGGTGCTCTTCCTCGACGAGCCGACCGTTGGACTCGACCCCGAGTCGCGGCGATCGGTGGCGGGCTACCTCGATGCGATTCGCCGCAGCGAAGGGACGACGATGGTTCTCACCACGCACTACCTCGACGAGGTAGAGATCGCCGACCAGGTGTGCATCATCGACCGCGGAAAGATCGTGGCGAATGGGACGCCAGCCGAACTTCGCGTTGGCACCGGCGTCACGCGTGTAGAGCTAGAGTCGGTCGACCGCGTTGCCCTCGGCGCAGAGATCCAGCGCCTCGGTCATACACCGCAGCCGATCTCCGCTGGTTTTGCCGTTGAGGTGAAGGGCGCTGAGCCGGCCCATGCGCTGCTCCGTGATCTCGTAACCCCACTCACACGCTTCGAGGTGCGAAGCCCAAGCCTGGAAGACGCGTACTTGAAAATCGTTGCGGCAACCGCAGATGAGCGCGAAGAGTCGCCGCTCGATGATGCGCCACGTCGGAGCTTCCGCCGATGAGTAGCACTATGCAGTCGGCGCAACCAACGCGCTTCGGCATCCGCAAGGAACTTGCCGCCGCCGGCGCGATCGCCGCGCGCGACGTTACAAAGCTCCTACGCGATCCGATCCGGCTGGTCGGCGGCCTCGTCTTCCCAGCCCTCTTTATCGGCGTGCTTGGCGGTGCCTTCGCTTCGAACTTCCAGTCGCCCGGAATCGATCTGCTCCCCTTCATCTTCGCGGGGCAGCTGGCGCAGGGCGTGTGGCAGTCTGCCGCGCTCGGACTCATCTCGATCCTCGAAGACCGTGAGAACGATTTCAGCCAAGAGATCTTCGTTGCCCCAATCGGGCGGCGCACGATCCTCGCTGGAAAGATCCTGGGTGAGTCGCTCGTGGCCTTCCCGCAGGCGTTCACTGTGATGGCCTTCGGCATCGTCTTGGGGATCCCCCTCACGCTGGCCCAGGTCTTCGCAATCGTCCCGGCGCTCGTGCTGGTCGCCCTCTTTGGTGCATCATTCGGCGCCCTCATCGTGAGCCTCCTACCAAACCAGCGCTCAGCGAACCTCCTCTTCCCGTTCATCTTCTTGCCGCAGTTCTTCTTGGCCGGCGCCTTCAACCCGATCCGCAACCTCCCCTGGTACCTCGACATCGTCAGCCACATCGCGCCGCTGCGCTACGCGGTCGACCTAATTCGCGGTGCCTACTACGGCTACCCGAATGCAGCAGTGCTTGGCGATCCTGCGTGGACAAGTGCCGTCATCGTCATCACCACCGTCGTCATGCTCTCAATTGGCACCCTCCTCTTCGTACGGAGCGAACGCAACCGCTAGCCGCACCCACTCGCGGTAATCACAGCGGCTCACTAAGAGTTAGCGCGCGGATCAGGATTCCCACCTTTCTGCTGGCGCGCGCACACTCAGGTTGGAGCGCGGGCCCTATCACTCGACTTCGAGTGATGACCGGCGCCAGAAGCTGGAGGCAGCAGATATGCGCAAGACTGCATCACCTACCTGGTATCCGAAGGCGGTCGCCATCGGGCGCATCGTCATCGGCATCATTTTCCTCTGGGCGGGGCTCGAGAAGGTCATCGGTGGGGCCGGGGCATGGACCGCAAAGGGCTTCCTCGCGTTTGGTACGAGCGGCACACTGGGCTGGCCGTTCGTCAGCGGTGAGGTCGCGGCCGGAACCGTCTTCAACCCAACACACGATTTTTGGGTTGGACTTTCCGCAAATGATGGCGCAGTCTCGCTGATCAACTTCTTGGTTCAAGTCGGGCAGATCTCGATTGGCACCGCGTTGATCCTCGGAGCTGCAACCCGCTTCGCTGCGACGATGGGCGCGCTGATGATGACGTTCTTCTTCTTTGCCGCGTGGGACTTCGCCTACGGCATCGTGAACCAGCACCTCGCGTATGCGGTGGTGACATTTGGACTCGGTGTCCTTGGGGCGGGGAACTACTACGGCCTCGACGCGAGTCTCGGCGGGAGCCTCCCAGCTGGCATTCGCCGCTGGCTCGCCTCAGGGGAGACCGTCGCCGCATAGCGGCGGTGCTCTCCAACGGGCCGCGAAGGGCCGGTGTCGCGTCCACTACCCAGAACTTCGTCG
>JBJSXZ010000148.1:0-4259 GCA_046086645.1 Candidatus Limnocylindrus sp. | reverse complement strand
TGCTCCTCCTTGTCGATCTTGATGGTGTGGTGTACCGCGGTGATACCCCGGTCCCTGGCGTCGGCCCGCTCTTGCGCGCGCGCGAGGCTGCAGGTGAAACTATTGTTGGTTACGTAGACAATCGTGTCACCTGCAGCCTCGCGCGCGCGCAAGAGCGGGCCGACGCCAGGGACCGGGGTATCACCGCGGTACACCACACCATCAAGATCGACAAGGAGGAGCACGAGAGGATGGTAGACCAGGAAGCGCGCGTGCTTACGCGGGCGCAGCGAATTCTCGTTGACATGAATAACCTGGCGGGTGGCAACATCCCCGAGCGCATGGCGGCGATGGTGACGGCACTCCGTGCAATCTGGCCCGCAGGTGCCAGGGTGTCCTACTTCTATGACGGGAGCGGCGAGAGCGCCGACGATCAAATTGTGGCGGCGGTGGGAAGCCCGAGCCCAGGAGTTGCGGATCGGATCGTCATCATCAGCGATGACCGTGAACTGCGAGCGCGCGTTCGTGCACTGGGCGCAAGCAGTGTGAGTGCGCGCTATATCCAGGAGATCCTCAACGGGCGGGTGACGCGCCCACAGGGTCCACGAACGCCTAGCTTTGGCCAGCCACCGCGCCGTCGGCCACCCCGCTAGGATGCCCATATGAGTGAGATTGGCGCCAAGATCGTAGAGTTCCTCACCGCCCTCATGACGCTCATCACGGCGGTTGTGACCCCCAACTGGGCTGCCCTCATCGGCCTCCTCCCCCTCTTTATCGCTCCTCTCGTCGTGCTCTGGTTCCTTTCGACGACGGGGGCCTGGACCTTCGTCTCGATCACGAAACGTGGTCCGCGCCTTGCCCCGCGTGATGAGGCGCCGGTCCCAGCTGCGCGCGCTGCAGACGGCACGCCAATCTACCCGGCCGGGCGTCCGTACTCTGCAATTCGGGCGGAGGTCTACCCCGCCGGGAGCGTGCGCGATCAACAGGGGCTGCCGCTCTCACTCGCCTGTCCTGGCTGTGGTGCGGTGCGACTCGCAGAAGTCAGCACGTGCGCCGGATGCGGCATGGAGATTCGACAGCGCAGGGTTATGCAACTTGAACGACCATCTGGACCGCCCACAGGCGGATCCGCCAACGCGTAAGTGGCAACACTCACCTTTTACCTCGTTGTTGCCGGCACGCTTGCGCTCGTTGGTGCACTTGCACTGGGCATTGCGCATCTCGTGATCGTCTCCGCTGGTGGTCGCGCTGTGCAGCCAGCAGCGGCTGGCGCACATCCTGCCGTGCGGCGCGGCTCACTCACCGATCTCGTAGTGGGAGACGCCAATGCACCCTCTGCTGCGCGCACCAGCGTGGGCGACAGCGCCGGCGCTTTCGCACTCCTTGCGACAGCACTCCTCGGCGGCTCACTCATCGTTCGCGCAATCCTTGTTGCCCGTGGACCGTGGGGGAATCTCTACGAGTTCAGTGTTGCGTTTGCCTTCAGCATTGTTGCAGCAAGTATTGCACTCGATCGTCGGGGTCGCTATCGCCCGCTCGCGAGCATCGCGCATGCACTCGCGCTCGGACTCTTGCTCTACGCCGCAACGCTCCCGAACGAGATCGTTGCGCTGGTGCCAGCGTTGCAACACCCACTCTTGCTCACGATCCATGTTGGCCTGGCGATGTTGAGCTATGGCATCTTCGCCTTCGCATTTGCGGCCGGCTGCGCCTACCTGATGCAAGGCGCTGGCGACCGCTACGACTGGCTGCCGAGTGCGAAGCGACTCGACGAGATCGCCTTCCGTGCGGTCACCATCGGCTTCCCCCTCTTCGCCGGGATGCTGATCCTCGGGTCAATCTGGGCCTCGATCGCCTGGAGCCGCTACTGGGGCTGGGATCCAAAGGAGACCTCGGCGCTCGCCACCTGGCTCATCTATGCCGTCTACCTCCATGCCCGCAGCCAGCGGGGGTGGCAGGGGCGGCCAGCGGCCCTCCTGCTCGTGATCGGCTTCCTCGCGGTCCTGCTCACCTATTCGGGGAACCTCTGGTTCAACGGGCTGCACACCTACTCCGGCTTGTAACAATCCTCTGCCCTCCTTGGCCTGTAACACAACATATGGGGTAGCCGCGCGGCTGTAACACGCCATATCTTGTGGTTTGGGCATTGACGCGCCCCTGCCCATGGCGTAGGATCGCGATCCCGCTGCACACGGAGCGGGACCTGTACGCCCAGCCGCTGGTTGGGACAGGAGGGAGGGGTCCTGCGGGACCAGAAGGTGGAGAAGAGCATGGCGGGCTTGGTGGACGCAACAAAGGCGACGGCAGCGAAGGCGACGGCACAGCCGCTCCCGGCGCTGAGCTTCGACGGCAAGGGGGCCAAGGGGCTCGCATGGCCGCGTCGCTGGACCACCGCCGGCGTGCATCCATACGATGAGATCGCCTGGGAGACGCGCACCGCATCAATCGGCAACGAGAGCGGTAAGAGCGTGTTCGAACAAAAGGGTGTTGAGGTGCCCGCCTCATGGTCCCAGCTCGCCACCAACGTTGTTGTCTCCAAGTATTTCCGCGGCCATCTCGGCACACCAGAGCGCGAGACGAGCGTCCGCCAGTTGATTGGTCGCGTTGCAAATCAGATCGATGCGTGGGCAGAGCAGCAGCGATACTTCAAGAGTGATGAGGATCGCGCAGCATTCATTGCAGAGCTCACCCACCTGCTCGTCAACCAAAAGATGGCCTTCAACTCCCCCGTCTGGTTCAATGTCGGCGTTGAGACACGACCGCAGTGTTCGGCCTGCTTCATCAACGGCGTGCAGGACTCGATGTCATCGATCATGGATCTTGCGAAGACCGAGGCGATGCTCTTCAAGTTCGGTTCAGGCGCCGGCTCAAACCTCTCGCCAATCCGCAGCGCAAAGGAGAAGATGAGTGGCGGCGGCACAGCATCAGGCCCCGTCTCGTTCATGAAAGGCTTCGACGCTTTCGCTGGCGTTGTGAAGTCGGGCGGCAAGACGCGGCGTGCAGCGAAGATGGTGATCCTCGACGTGCAGCATCCAGACGTCGTCGACTTCATCGAGTCGAAGGTGCGCGAAGAGAAGAAGGCCTGGGCACTCATTGAAGCCGGCTACGACGCCAGCTTTACCGGTGAGGCCTACGGATCGATCTTCTTCCAGAACGCAAACCACTCGGTGCGCGTCACCGATGAGTTCATGCAGGCGGTTGAGTCCGACGCTACGTGGCAGACACGCGCGGTCGTCTCAGGCGAACCGGTAGAAACGCTCAAAGCACGCGACGTCTTCCGCAAGATGGCAGAGGCGGCGTGGGTCTGTGGCGATCCGGGGATCCAGTACGACACCGCCATCAACGATTGGCACACATCGTCGAATACGGACCGCATCTATGCGTCGAATCCGTGCTCGGAGTACATGTTCCTCAACGACACCGCGTGCAACCTTGCCTCGCTGAACCTCATGAAGTTCGTGCGCGAGGATGGCGAGTTTGACGTTGAGTCGTTCAAGTACGCCTCGCGGCTGACCCTGCTCGCGCAGGAGATCCTCGTCGACAACTCGTCGTACCCGACGCCGAAGATTGACGAGAACAGCCACCTGTTCCGGCCACTCGGTCTCGGCTATGCAAATCTTGGCGCGCTCTTGATGAGCCGTGGTTTGGCATATGACTCTGCAGAAGGGCGCACCTACGCGGCCGCGATCACCTCGATCATGACCGGCGAGGCCTATGTTCAGTCGGCCGAGACGGCCGCGGCGCACGGTGGTCCGTTCCGCGAGTACAAGAAGAACGAGAAGCCATTCTTGCGCGTCATTGGCAAGCACCGTGATGCGGCCTATGCGATCCCAACGGCAGGTCTGCCAAAGGATCTCGCAAAGGCGGCGATCGATGCCTGGGATCGAGCGCTTGAGCTCGGCACGCAGCACGGCTACCGCAATGCGCAGGTCTCGGTGCTCGCTCCGACCGGCACGATCGCATTCATGATGGACTGCGACACGACCGGCATCGAGCCAGATATCGCACTCATCAAGTACAAGAAGCTCGTTGGTGAAGGGTTCCTCAAGATTGTCAATCAGACGGTCCCCGAGGCGCTCACCAAGCTTGGCTACACCACCGAGCAGGTCGCCACGATCCTCAAGTATGTTGACGAGCAAGAGACAATTGAAGGTGCGCCTGGGCTCAAGGATGAGCACCTTGCGGTCTTCGATTGCGCATTCAAGCCGAAGAATGGCCAGCGCTCCATCCATTACATGGGCCACGTGCGCATGATGGCGGCGACGCAACCCTTCCTCTCG
>JBJSXZ010000147.1:0-11543 GCA_046086645.1 Candidatus Limnocylindrus sp. | reverse complement strand
AGATCTCAAGGTTGCAGGTGCGATGGCAGCACTCCTCCGCGACGCCCTCAAGCCGAACCTCCTCCAAACACTCGAGGGTGGCCCAGCATTTGTTCACGCTGGCCCCTTCGCAAACATTGCGCACGGCAACAACTCCATCATCGCCGATCGCGCAGCACTTGCGACGAGTGAGATCGTCGTTACCGAAGCAGGATTCGGCGCAGATATGGGCGCTGAGAAGTTCTTTGACATAAAGTGTCGTGCCTCTGGTCTCACACCTGATGCAGCCGTGATCGTTGCAACCGTGCGCGCGCTGAAGATGCACGGTGGGGTTGGCAAGATCGTTGCAGGAAAGCCACTCGACCCCGCACTAAGCGTTGAGAACGTCGATGCAGTTGAGCGGGGTGCAGAGAATCTCGCGAAACAGATTGAAAACATTCGTGCGTTCGGCGTGCCAGCCGTCGTGGCGATCAACGCGTTCCCAACCGATACGGCAGCAGAACATGAAGCGATCCAGCGCGTCGCACGTGCAGCAGGAGCACGCGATGCGGTTATCACAACCCACTTCACCGAAGGCGGCGCCGGCGCTGCGAAACTCGCCGAGGCCGTGTGGGCCGCCGCCAACTCTGACGAGGCAACATACGCGCCGATCTATGCCGACGACATGCCGCTCGCAAAGAAGATCGAGACGATCGCCATGCGAATCTACGGCGCGGACGGTGTCGACATCGCACCAGCAGCAGCCAAGCGCCTGGCGCGCCTCGAGGAGCTCGGCTATGGCGCATTGCCAATCTGTATGGCGAAGACGCAGTACTCCCTCTCGCATGACGCAACAAAGCTCGGTCGCCCAACCGGCTTCCGTGTACCGGTGAAAAGCGTCACCCTCGCCGCCGGCGCCGGCTTCGTCACAGCAGTTTGTGGCGACATGCGCCTCATGCCAGGACTCAACAAGACACCTGGAGGCGAGCGGATCGATCTTGACCTCGAGCATGGCGGAGGGATCGTCGGCCTCTTTTAGCCGTAGCAGGATTCCTGTAGCGCCCCCAAGACGAGGAACATTCCACGCCGCAACGGCGTTCTAGAGGTGAGGCGCCCCATACGCGGGCCCGTAAGTAGAGGTGACCGATGAGCAGCCTGCTCCGACTCCCCGCACTCTCGCTTGGTGCCAAGTTTGGCGCAGCACTCGCACTCGCCTGCGCACTGGTTGCAGGTGGCGGGATGGGCCTGTTTACCAGGGTCACAAACGAGCTGCGCGCTTCTGGAGGAACTGATTCTGCGATTGGCGGAAGCGGCGGCACGGGCAGTGCGGCGAACCCAGGGGTCTTTCCGTCGAAAGAGGCGACCGACGGGAGCACGAGTGGTGATCGCGTAGATCTCGTACAGAACGGGTACTTTGCGCTTGAGGTCGATAATCTCGATGCTCGCCTCGCAGCGATCTCATCCGCAATTGAGGCGAATGGCGGCTACGTCTCGTCAAGTGCACGATATGGTGATGCAAGCAATCCGTCGCTCAATGTGACGTTCCGTATTCCTGCCACAGCATTCACTGCTGCAACCGCGATTGTTCGCGGTGAGGGCACCGTCTTGCAGGAGCAGATCAGCTCCTACGAGGTAACGATGCAGCTCGTTGACCTTGAAGCACGTTTGAAAAACCTTCGCGCCAGCGAGTCAGCGCTCATCAAGTTAATGGCGAAGGCGACGAGGATTACCGATGTGCTCTCCGTTCAGTCAGAGCTGAGCAGAGTCCGTGGCGATATAGAGTCCTACGATGCGCAGCGCGCAGCACTTGCGGATCAGGTTGCGATGGCAACAATCAGCATCGAGCTCACGCTGCCGGCCTCGCCACTCGACACTGCGTCGAAGGATTTCAACCTCGTCAAAGAGATTCAATCCGCACTCGCCAATCTTCTCGCAGTTGGCCGTTCGGCGATTGTCTTGGCGATTAACCTTGTCTTTGTCGCCCTGCCAATCGTTTTGATCGGCGCGCTGCTTGGCGGGCTGCTAGGTCGGGCGATCATGCCACTGGTCGCAACGGTGCGCAGCCTGCTCGCAGGCGGAGGAGCCAAGCGACGCGTACGCGCCCGCCGGTAAGTGGCGCTGGCGCCTAAGCGCCGCGTGCAGCCGCCGCAGCTGCGGCGATAACGGCGACAGTGATCAAGCCAATGAAGGCTCCGACGAGTCCGGCAGCCCACGCACGAAGGTCGATTGCGCCAAGGTCGGCGGCATCGACCTCGCCGTGTCCACCGTGGTCATTGACCGCATGATCGCTCATGGTCGTAGTATCGCAAAGCATGAGAATCTCGCTTGGTGACGGGTTTGAACTGATCGGAATCGAGACGACGGATGAGCTCGCGCTCGTTCCTCCGTGCACCCGCGCCGATGCCGATCACGCGACCTGCACCTGGTGGGAAGATGCCGACCGTGGCGCAAAGGCGGCGAGCGCCTCTCTGAGCACCGCACCCGCCCGTGCCTCGGCACCAGCCGGCGGGAAGGGAGCCCTTGCAGCGTTCCTCGGGATTGAAGAAGAGAGCGCGCCTGCATTCAATCCCTTTGCCCCCACACCGCCGACACGTGACGAGGCACTCCGTGACGCTGCCGCAGCGCCTGGTCAACCGCCGAAGCTCCGCCTCCTCACACGACAACTGCCCGTGAGTGGGCCGATGGGCTGGGTCCTTCTCGCCAAGGGCGAGCCGGTCGCCTACTGCCAGGCGGGACCACTCTCCGCCTTTCCCCGTGCCCAGCGCTTGCGCGATCGCTACCCCGACCTCCCCGCCTCACCACCGCCAGCGATCATCACCTGCATCTCGGTTGTTCCAGCTGCGCGCGGAACGGCGCTCGGCAGCGCCCTTGTGGAAGGGGTGCTCGTGCGCTTGAGCGCCGCAGGGTTCTCTGCCGCCGAAGCATTCCCAGACGACCCGGCAAGCGTGAGTGATCCCGACGCAACCTCAACGGCAACACAACGCTTCTGGGAGCGCCTCTCGTTCCGTGTCGCCGCAACCGGCCCAGATGGCCGCTGGCCTGCAATGCGCCGCGAGCTGACATAGTGGTGACGGCGCTTCCACGTTACGAGATCGTCGCGAATGCCAGCGAGGGGCGCGATGCGTCGGTGCTCGAGGAACTTGCACGCGCGATTAAGGAAACGGAAAACGTTCTGCTCCTCGATCTCCATGCAGATGTCGATCACGACCGCTCTGTGCTCACGTATGCCAGCGACGATACCGATGCCCTTATTCGCGCAACGGTCCGCCTCTCAGAAACGGCAACGTCATGCATTGACCTCAGCGCTACCAGCAAAACCGGTAGCAATGAAGGTGTACATCCGCGCATCGGTGCGTTAGATGTTGTTCCGGTTGTGCCGATAGGACGAGGCGCCAACAGTGCAGAAGCCTCCGCGATCGCGATAGAGATTGCGCGCATGATCGGCGCAACCGGTGTCCCCGTTCATCGCTACGGGCTGATCGCGCGCGATCCATCGCGTGCTGCACTTATGCATTTTCGACGAGGTGGCTTCACTGGTCTCCGCGCACTTCACCAACGCGAAGATGGGGCACCAGACGATGGCCCAGCGCTGCCCCACGCAACTGCTGGCGCGACGGCTGTCGGAGTACGCGCGGTGATGGCCGCATGGAACATCGAACTAGCCGAGGGGTCGAAAGATCGACAACGCACTGCAGCGCAGATGATCGCGTCAGCGGCTCGCGGGAGTGCGCCAGGTGGCGTTACTGGGCTGCAAGCGCTCGGATTCTTCTTGCGCTCGCGAGGCCGCGCTCAGGTGTCGATGAACCTTCACAATGCAGCAGCGGCGGCTGCGCGGGGCGACACACTCGCGGCAGTTCGTATGCGTATCGCTGCGCTTGCAGTGCAGCAGGGAACGAGCATCGGAGCAACAGAGATCGTGGGACTTCTACCCGAGGCGGTGCTCTGTGCAGGAGGAAACCCAGAAGAGCTCGAGATCAGCGGCGGCTGGGAGCGTGCATCACTCGAGCGGCGAGTAGCAGCCGCTCGCTAACCAGCGATCCCGACAAGGGCAACCAGGCTCACGACAAGAAGTGCAGGCATGATGCAGCCGCACCCACCGCCACTCCCTTTCTGTGCGTTACCGCGCGGCGACGGCTCGCCACGGCCGCCATCTGTGAGTACGTTCAACATGATTAACTCTTCGACAATACTTCCGTTGTCATTCAGGTCTAATGGGCCGCCATCTCCGCCGCCACCGTCATCACCGCCACCAAAATCGCCGTCAAGTGCCTCACTTGTCATGGTCGTCTCCGTTGCCGAATGGATTTGCCGGGGAGTTATACCAAAGCAACGCGCGAAGTTTGCTCTGGTTTTCCTTTGATTCTTTGCAGCGCTCAGAGCAGGCGACACCTCGCGGAGGGAGCGGATCGAGGAAGGTTTCAATCGTGTAGGTTGGCGCGCCTGGCGCAATCTCTTGCCCACATGTAATGCATCGCTCATTGCTCATGCTGCTATGGCACCACATCCGTGTGCCAACCCTATGGCGCGTTTTGCCTGGCGCGTCGACTACCCGCCGAATCCCTCGGCGCGCGGCTCAAGCACCACGGTAGTCGTCTCTTCAGGGAGTGCAGAGATCGTCACCACGAGCTTCTGCTGCGGTGCCGGTGGCGTGGTCAGCCCCTCCTCCTTGCAGAAGGCCTTGACGGCAGCGGCCGCCATTTTTGGTTCATCGACGACTGGCATCGGGATAACAATCTTCGGGGCCAGTTGGCTGATAAGCGCTGCCCCTGCATTCACCGAGAGCCCACCTCCGACGGGAACGAAGACCACATCAATGCCAGGCAGTTCTTTGACTTGCTCATTGCCGATGCCCTCAGCGTGATCGCCAAGGTGGACGACGTGCACCCCATCAATCTCGGCATAAAACGCTGTGTTGTGGCGCGCTGCGGCGCCGCGGTGTGAATCGCGATAGCTGCGCACTCCAGTCATAAGGATGGATTTCACCTCGTACTCGCCTGGCCCCTCAAGGACGACGGCGTTATCGAGGCTTGTGGCGATCGGCGTGCGCTGGTCGCGCGGCGCAAGGCGGCCCTTGACCCTTGCGAGCGGCGCATCGTCGGGGTGGCTCAACGTAACGATATCGGCGGTGATGCCGCGCCCAGTTGGTCCAACGATCGAGGTGTAGGGGTCGTAGGCGATCGTCGCCTCGCGCCCTCGGATCCGGATACAGGTCCGCCCGTAGTAGGTGATTTCCATGGGGCTATTCTCCCACGCGCTCGCGGGTGGCGCCGTATCCCCGTGGTGATGGTGGAGAGATCGGGTGGGGCCAATGCTCTGGGCCCCACCCGATCGGAGGTTCGGATCAGGGGAGGGAGGTCCGCGGATCCTAGAACTATCATCTCGCCCGCAGGTGAACCCTCAGGAGGTGGGTCGGTAAAGAGTTCGCAACCTACATCTCGTCTGGTGCAGAGATCCCCAAGAGTCGCAGGGCTGCCGAGAGGCTTGCCGCGGCAGCCGCGACGAGGCGGAGTCGTTGCGCAGAGCGCTCGGGGGCGCGCGGGTCGACCACCTTCGCATCGCGATAGAAGGCGGAGAAGGCGCTCGCAAGTTCGCTCGCGTAGGTCGTCACTCCTTGTGTCTCGTGATGCGCCGCCGCGTCCTCAACCACTTCAGGAAGGCGAACGATGATCCGCGCAAGTTGCGCCTCCGGCGATGCTGGATCATCGAGCGCTCCTGCGAGCGTTGCGCTTGGTGCGAGCGACTCAGCTGCCGCCTTGCGTAAGATCGATCGCATGCGCGCATGGGCATATTGGGCGTAATAGACAGGGTTCTCGCTATTGCGCGCGGTTGCCGCAGCGATGTCGAAGTCGATTGCTGTCGTTGCGCTTCGCGAAGCAAAATACCATCGCGCCGAGTCAACACCAATCTCTTCGAGTAGCTCGTCGAGCGTGACAAATGTTCCAGCACGTTTTGACATGCTCATCTCCACCCCATCGCGCACGAAGCGCACCCAGGCGACGAGGAGCATCTCTACCCTCTCTTTGGAATATCCGAGCGCCTCAGCGGCGTTGCGCACGCGTGCGACCGTACCGTGATGGTCGGCCCCCCACACGTATACCAGATGGTCAAACCCACGACTAAACTTTTCAACAACGTAGCCAATGTCTGACGCAAAGTAGGTGTAGCCGCCATTGGACTTTCGGATCACGCGATCCTTATCGTCGCCAAACGCAGTGCTGCGGAACCAGAGGGCGCCATCGCTCTCATCGAGCCAGCCACCTTCACGGAGGGCCGCGATCGCGTGATCTACATACCCCTCTGTATACAAGGATCCTTCTGAGCGCCAGATATCAAAGTCAACGCCGAGATTCCGCAGCGATGCCTCGATGCCGCTGCGAACCCGCTCCGATGCCCATCGACCTATGACTGCAATCTCGTCGCGCTCAGGGTCGCGCTCGCCGGCGGAGCGAGCAGTTGCCGCTCGCTCCGCAACATCGTGCGGGATCTCCGCCGCAAGTTCTGCGACGTAGTCGCCCTTGTAGCCGTCGTCTGCGACCACCTGTTTGTCACGCAGTGCAATGACACTCTCGCCAAGCCTGCGCACCTGCTCGCCAAAATCGTTGAAATAGTACTCACGCGTGACTTCCTGTCCTGCGGCCTCAAGGACACGAGCGAGAAGGTCGCCGACAAATGCACCGCGTGCGTTTCCGACGGTCAGTGGACCGGTGGGATTTGCAGAGACAAACTCTACGTTGACGCGTAGTGCAGTCGTTGGTTTAACAAGGTGGCCCCAAGCGGCAGGTTGTGCAACCAGCGCGTCAAGGAGGCTGGCAAGCTGGCCTGCTCGCAGGTGGAGATTGAGGAAACCTGGTCCTGCGACATCTGCGGCGGCAATGGGGCCGAGTGATCCCGCCGCGCCGTGGATGCGTTCACCGGCCTCGGCAGTTAACTCCGCGGCGATCGCGGCTGCAATTTCCGCCGGCGCGCGCTTCAACACCTTGCTCGACTTCATTGCGATGTTGGATGCGTAGTCACCATGCGCTCGATTTGCCGGAATTTCGATCTCAATGCCGGCGATCAGTGCACCAAGGGCGGCGGCATCAACAGGGGCGGGAAGACGCCCATCGGCAACGGCGCGTCGCAGGGCACGCCCAACCGCCTCACGGACGACATCGCGCAGCGGGGTGCCAAGGAGCGGGTCGCGAGCGAGGCTGGCAGCACGAACAGTCTTCATGGGAGGATCGTAGCCGTGAACTCTGGCACGATGTCGCTATGACGGTAGACCAGGCACCAGGCGGGCCCGAGATCGGCAGCGTGAGCCGCACGCAACTGGCGCGCGTCGCGCTCATCCTGATCGCAACCTTCCTTGCAGGGGCGCTCCTCCTTCGAGCCCAGGCGGATCGGATCCGGCCGCTCGACATCCCGTTGCCTGCTGGCTGGTCGGCAGTATCTGCGGACAGCGTCCTTGCGGGCATCTCACCCCAGAGCGCGGTCCGCGCCGCGCGAACCGCCGAGGCACCGGTTGGTGCTGTCCCCTACGTGCGCTTGATTCGACTCTTGACAGCGGGTAGTGACGCTGCAGACCTCACCGGCGTCTACTGGCTGGTGGTGACCGATGACGTTCGACCATCGATGGAGATTCCTGCCGGTGATTCACTCGACATCATTCGCGCCTATGTGCTGGTCGACCAGCAGGGAGTTGTGCAGCTTGCCGTTGAACGCGGATTCGCTACGAGCGATCCAACGCTTCCTCCCGAATAATCTCGCCACACCCATACGACATTGCGTAGGTCGCTACGAGAGGGAGATCGCCTCACCCTCGCGAATGACGCGGATCTCACCCGTGAATGTTGTTGCCGCATCTGCCTGTGCAGATGCTGGATCCACTTCTGCACCGAGATGTGTAAGCAGTAAACGCGCAGCGCCCCCTGCACTCGCTGCGCGACCAGCAGTGGCGCCGCTCAAATGTCCAGCGTCGGGACTCCACGTCGCGTCGCCGAGCGTTGCCTCGCAGAGCAGCGTGTCGCCAGGTCGGAGCAGTGGTACGAGATCCTCCCAGTATGCGACGTCACCCGAATACACGAGACCTGGTGCATCCTCGTGATCGCGTCGCGAGACTCGCATCGCAACAGAATCGCCTGCATGTCGCACCGCACGCGATTCAATACGCATGGCACCTTCCTCGGTGATCGCTTCACCCCATTGCGTGAAGTTGAATGGTGGGTCAATCTCTGCGCCGTGCATAGCGACGCTCCACTGCGGGGTTACGTCGAGGAGCGCAGCGATGCGATCATCGAGTCCAGCTGGACCGAACAACCTGACCGACTGGTGATCCGACCCGTCGCGCATGCCACTCCCGTGATAGAGCGCATGCCGGAGGGCGATCAAGTCGATCCAGTGATCAGGATGTAGGTGGGAGACGCATACAGCATCAATCTTTGGGAGTAGCTCGCGGCCAAGCATGCGCGCAAGCGGCACGTAGGCGCCTTGACCAAGGTCGAGAACGATAGCGCTTCCGCCCCCCTGTACGAGGTAGCTCGAGGCGCGGGCCTCCTCATGAGCACGATAGGCAGACGCAGTTCCAAGCGCCGTGAGGGTTAGTCCTTTTTGATCGGCCACTGTTCGCCTGCGTTGCGCCAGCGTCGTGTCGCAAGTTCATCGAAACCCGACTCGCGCAAGAGGAGGCGGGCTCGGTCGAAGTTCAGCGCGAACCACTCAGGCTGGTGCGAGTCGGAGCCGGTGACGATGAACTCGCCACCTAGTGCGCGATACCGATGCACTGCTTGCGGCAGCGGGTAGGGGACGCCGGTGCGCTGTCGCCAGCCCGACGTGTTGATCTCCAGCGCGGTGCCCGTTTCAACAAGCGCCTTCAAGATCGGCTCATAGAGTTCGGGTGCCGACTCAAAGCTTGCGGTATCGATATATGGGTGGACGTATTTCCGCACGTAATCCATGTGGCCCGCGATGTCGAAGAGCCCGCTCTCTACGCCTGCGAGCACCTCGTCAAAATACGGCTTCGTATCGTGCGCGGTCGAACCCTCCCACGTTGCAGCGAGTGATCGCTTGAAGGGCGAGTCTCCACCTGGGTGGACACTCCCGATCGTAAGGTCATAGTGATGATCACGGAGATGTTCGCGTATTGCCCCTTCATATTGGCGCTCGTAAGAGATCTCCACGCCGAGCAAGATCTCGAGTTGATCACCAAACTCTTTTCGCAACTTGTTTGTTGCATCAACGCGCACCTGATGCGGCGTCATCGTTGCACCCAGCTCCCGTGGGTCAAAGTCGAGATGATCGGTAATGGCGATGCGCTTCATCCCGAGTGCGATGGCGAGCGCCGGGTACACCTCAAGGGGCACATCCGAGTCGGGTGAAAGAAGGGTATGGAGATGCACGTCAAGATCCAGCTCAAGCTTCCCGTTGATTGCAAGGTCGGGGCGTCGATCGCGGTCTCCAATGCGACGGATCGGCCTAGTGCTCACGTTAGACCTCACTCAGCCATGCGCGTGCAGGAGGGCCGTTCAGGCCGCGCAACAGTGCAAGCGCAAGGATGATGAATGGGAGTCCTGGGAGCCAGTTGCCAAGCGTGAGCGCAACATAGGGACCCGCAGGGAAGAGGATCGTGGTGAGAGCGATTGCGAAGCCGCGCCCCGCCTGCTTGCGCTGCCAGACCAGGGTGATGCTGAAAATTGCGAGGGCGATGAGTGCCATCCAGGCAACTCCTTGCAGGGTGACGGGCGCAGAGGTTGCCTGCTCAACGATTGGACCCAGGGTGAGACCAAGCCCCGCTAGGAGGAGGAGGGCGTACGTCAGGAAGGCGGCAACGCTGATCGGCATAGTGTCAGGATGCCACGATGGTACCCCCGACGGGATTCGAACCCGTGATCTCCACCTTGAAAGGGTGGCGTCCTAGGCCTCTAGACGACAGGGGCGCACGCAGGTGAGCCTACCATCCACCCTCGTGGCGTCGATTGTGGAGTTACCCAGCGAGCTGGGCGAAGATGGTCGCCGCAGCGAATGCCGCTGCCGCGGCAATCGCAAAGCCACCAGCCATGAGGGCTGCAATCAGTGCCCGCCCGTCGCGAGCGCTGCGGATCGCCCGCACCATGCTCCCCGTGAGCATCACAGCGGCGAAGACACACGAGGCGCCAACCACCGTCGTGCCAACTGCAAGGCTGGCGATCTGGTCTGCGCTCCGAATCGTGGCGACCCAGGCGAGGTAGCCGGTTGAGGCGAAGAGCGCGACGCCAACAGAGACGAGCGCGCCAAGCGAGGCGGTTCGGCGCAGGCGCTTCATTAAGAGTCGGAACATGCGCCTAGGGTACGACCTTGTGCTCAATGCTGCTTGGCGAGGCGCACCCCCTGCGTTGTCTCAGGTAGGATCGGAGCATGGAAATCATGGGCATCAAAATCCCGACGGTCTTAAAAGAGAACAGCGCAGCGGTGTGCGCCCTGTGCGCACGTGAGATCGAAGGAACCCCATTCCGCATGAGCATTCTCGACACGATCGCCATCGAGGCTGCGCCATCATTTGGGCTTGCATCACCGATCAATCCTGGCCCCTTCCAGTTTTGCAGCGATCCTGCATGCCCGCCCGCGTGGGCTGCCGCTCGCGGCTGGCCAGTCTGTCGGCTTTCATCTGTGCGCGAGATCATGCGTCCCATCGCACTTGGCGACAGCAGGTACGGGCTTTGCGACGGCATCCATCGCGATGCGCATGAATTTCTCCCGGCGTAAGCCGGCTCCTCGGTGATCATGCTCCTCCCAGCCCTCACGGCGATTGCTGCACTCCTTTTTGCCGCTCTCCTCGTTGACCAATACAGGCAACGCCGCCACCCGTACCAACTTGCCTGGGCGCTTGGCGCTACCGCGTTTGCCCTTGCAGCAGCTGCAGAAACCCTCGCGTCGGCGGTGGGCTGGAGTGAGCCGCTCTACCGACTCTGGTATATCAGTGGCGCTGTATGGACTGCGGGCTGGCTTGGCGCGGGAACGATCCTGCTGCTCACGAAAACCCGCTTCGGGTATTGGTATGCGCTCTGCCTCGCTCTGGCCGGACTCTTCACGGTACTTGTCGCACGCCGGCTCGAGGATCCAAGTGCAGGGCCCACCGCGCTCCTCTACGCGCTTGCCACGTGGTATAAAACAATCACTTAGTGATAAAATTATTACTGATGAACTGGCTGTAATCATAGATCAATTAGAAAGTATTGGTTGTCTTGGATACAAGCTTTTAGGAGCAGGCGGAGGAGGCTTTGTTTTTGGTGCCTTTGAATTCGCCGTCACAGGCATACAATCAAAATTAAAAAATTGGCACACTTTTAGACCATCACTAGATGCTCAAGGAGCAAGAATAGTTTCAGTGGGTTAATGAAAATTAAGACTCCTACCTTAGTTGTCACAGGGTCTTCCGGGTTTGTCGGAGAGAAATTAGTTCTGTATGCGATAAGTAAGGGTTATGAAGTAATTGGAATTGATTTAAAAAAGAGTGAGAGATTAGTTTGCCGTCAATTAGAGTTAGATTTGACTGCTGAAAATTTCTCTGATGAGATCCCTAAAAATTCCAAAATTATACATTTAGCTTCTCTATCAACAGATGGAGCCTGTAG
>JBJSXZ010000146.1:0-13559 GCA_046086645.1 Candidatus Limnocylindrus sp. | reverse complement strand
CGGCTGAAGCCGATCTGATTCTCTGTTGAGGTCAGTTGCTCCTGAAGTTGGATCACATTCTCATTGGAGCGAAGCGTTGGGTAGGCCTCTACATTCGCAAAGAGCGTGCGGAGTGTGCCCGTGAGCAGGTTCTCGGCCTTTGCCTGTGCCGCCGTATCGCCGCCCTGGCCGGCGTTGACGGCAGCCGCACGCGCCTTCGTCACGCTCTCAAGGACGCCGCGCTCGAAACCTTGCTGCCCCTTAACGGCCTCGACGAGATTAGGGATCAGGTCGTAGCGGCGCTTCAGTTGCACCTGGATCTGCCCGAGTGCCTCATCGACACGGTTGCGCCCACCAACGAGTCCGTTGAACGACGAGATCGCAACGATCGCAAGGATGACGACGATACCAACGATGATGACGAGTGGATCCATGTTTCCTCCAACTTTCTGTGCCTGCACCTACTCTGCGGCGCTGCACTCAGTATACGCCGTACCCCTCGAGTTCCCCGATGCGTTTGACGGCCCCCCAGGGGGGAGGCGTACCCTACGTAGAGCAGTCGGGTTGAGACCTCATCGGTCTCCACGATGCGGGTGCAGCCCGGCCTCCTGGGCCCCCGCGTGAAAGGCAGTGAATGGTATGAACGTTCTGTTGGTTGGAACCGGCACGGTCGGTGAAGCAATTGCCCATCTTCTCAAGGGGCGCAAATGGCTGAAGAAGCTCACCCTGGCGGACTACTCCCGCGACCGAGCACGCAGCTTCGCCGACATCGTTGGCGCCGGATACGACGTAGCCCAGGTTGACGCAGGGAACGCGCAGCAACTCAAAGAGCTCATCGCAGCTTCAAAGGCAGACATTGTGATGAACGCGGTCGACCCACGCTTCGTGCCAGCCGTCTTCGACGCCGCGCTCGACGCGGGGGTGCACTATATCGACATGGCCGCGAGCCTCTCGGTACCAGATGAGAAGAACCCGTACACCGTCCCCGGCGAGATGCTCGGCGACTACCAGCAGGCGAAGACTGGCCTCTGGGAGGCCCGCGGCAAGTTGGCGCTCGTCGGCATGGGAATGGACCCCGGCCTCTCGAACATCTTTGCCGCCTACGCCAAGAAGTGGACGGTCGACGAGGTCAGCTCCATCCATATTCGCGACGGCGGCGACCTCCGCATTGAGGGCTACCCTTTCGCAACGGTCTTCAGCCTCTGGACGGTGATTGAAGAGTGTCTCAACCCGCCCCTCGTCTGGCGCAATAGGAAGATCGAGGTCCGCGAGCCATTCAGCGAGCCCGAAGACTTCGTCTTCCCCGAAGGGGTTGGTCCAGTCATGTGCGTGAACGTCGAACACGAGGAGGTCGTGCAGCTACCGCGCAGCATCAATGCCGACCTGATCACGTTCAAGTACGCGCTCGGTGCCGACTTCATCGAAACGCTGCGCCTCCTGCACCGCCTCGGACTTGACGGAAAGAATCCGATCAACGTCAAGGGGGTGAAGGTTGCGCCACGCGATGTGATCGGTGCGCTCTCGCCCGACCCCTCAACGCTCGGTAAGAACATGGTTGGCCGCGCTATCGTCGGTGCACTGGTCAGCGGCAAGAAAGATGGACGTCCGCGTGAGACCTTCCACTACCAGGTGTGTGACGCCGCAGAGACCATGGGTCGATACAAGTTGCAGCCGGTCGCATGGCAGACGGGCGTGATGCCCGTGATAGCGATGGACTTGATTGCAGAAGGCGTGTGGGGCGGCGCTGGAGTGAAGTCGCCGGACATGCTCGATCCAGATCCATTCCTCGATCTCTGCGAAGACTATGACGTGACGGTGAAGCTCGAGCACCGCCTTCCTGGGCGATCGATCTTGCCGGCGACGGAGCAACCACCAGTTGGTGCGCAGTCCGTGACCGTCAAGGGAACGTCGACTCCGACCGACTCGGCCTACTCGGCGGCTGCAACCGCCGCGTTGCATTCGCCGCTTGAGGATCAGGAGAACATCGTCGGTCGTCCGCCGCGCGCAGCGCGCTAGATACGCGTCGCCTCGGTAAGTCCCATGAGCCGCTCGAGGAGCGGGATTGGTGGCGTGCCGTGTCGCAACATTGCGCGCAGGTGTGCAGGCCGCGAGAATCCTGGCGTCGCAGGACGCCGACCCGGCAGTGCCCCTGCCACGGGGGCGGGTGCGCCAGCCGCAAGGGCGGCAACCGTGCGCGCGCGATCTTCAACCTCCCAGCAGCCCATTGAACCGACGAAATATGTTGGGAGCTGCGTCGCACCCAGGCGCGCCCTCAGGTACTTCGCTCGCGCCTCCGACTCTTCTTGCCAACTCTTTCCAACCATAAGATCGAGCGCCCATGCCTCATCTCGTCCGTCGGCATGTATGCCGACATCGAGGAGCGCATTGGCAACGCAGCGAAGGTAGAACTTCCAGTGGACGAGCTCGAGCGCCTGGTCGCCGTCACCGAACCCCTCATCGAGCATCACCTGCGTCACGTATACCGCCCACCCCTCTGCGAAGACGCCTGAGCCAAAGGCTGCACGCAGCGGCCGATCGCTCTCGTTCGCGGCTGCCAGCTGCAGGTAGTGACCGGGAATCGCCTCATGGATTGCGAGCAACTTGAGCATGCGATCGTTGTCTTCGCGAAGCATCGACTCAACCTGTTCTGGCGTCGCATCGTCGGGAGGCGGCGTAACGTAGAAGAAGCTCTTCTCACCGCGATCGAGTGGTCCTGGCGCGTCGAGGAAGGCGCCGCCGTAGGCGCGCAAGAATCGTGGCGTCCACATGATCTCGAGCGGCTCAGCAGGAAGTTCGACGAGCCCGGTCCGGCGAATGAATGCCTCGCACGCCGCAGTCTCTTCGCGGCAACGATCGAGAAGATCTGCGGCGGCACTATGTTCGGCGCCGATCGCATCGAGCGTTGCTGCAACCAATTCGTGATCGTTCCCCCTAAGCGTCGCAGCACGCTCTGCGCCGATCCATGTTGGTGCGATCGCGCGGGCGATCTCAATCATGCGCTCACGCGTGGCGGCAAACTCGCGCGTCGCTGCGCGCGCGATCGCTGCACGATCGTGCGAGCCGAAAAGCGTGTGGCGCAAGGCGCGATCGTAGAGGGGAGCCCCATAGCGCCCTTCGCCCGTGGCGCGCGGTGCCACCTCACTGCGCAGACGTTCGGCAAAGCGATCAGCCGCCGCCCCCGCCGCCGCGGCTGCCGCTTCGAGCGGTGCGCCGTAGACCTCGACGGCGCGTTGTGCCAGTTCCCGAATCCCTGACGCTTGTGCAATCGCCGTATCGAGGTGGAGGCGACTCACTGGCCGGGCTGGCAGACGCACCCTGCCGGTTGGGGCGGTAGCACCGGCGAGACGCGGTGCGCCATCGTCGGCTGATACGTCGAGCTCGGGGACGCCAACCAGTGCATCGACCGCAGCGTCGAGGAGGTCGCCAACGCCGCGCAAGCGCGACGAGAGTGCCGTGGCACGCGACTCGGCCGTGCCGAACGTGCGCGAGATGAGCGGAAAGAGACCGCCCCCGACAACAGCAACAGCATGCATGGGGTCCCATGCGGCAGGTCGCACCTCTCGATGTTCAAACGAGAGCGCGGCAAGTGTTGCCAGTGCGAGATCTCGATCGGCGAGATCGTCACGGCTGAGATCGCTCAACGGGACTGCCTCGAGACGTGCGCGCTCGGTGTCGAGCCAGGCGAGGAGGCGCTCTCCACCAGCGAGTGACAGGTCTGGCCAGGCGCCGTCGTGCGCGTGAATCCCGAGCGCTGTGGCCATGACCGGCTGCTGCGCGGCGAGGCGGGCCAAAAGTCCGGCGGCGTCAAGTAGATCACGCTTCATTGGCGGCAGGGTACCATCAGCCTATGGGTGCACAAGACACGACCGACGCATTCTTCGAGCTCCTCAACGCGGACGACCGCGACGGGGCACTTCGCCTCATCGACGAGCGCGTTGAGATGCGCGTTCACGTTGGCGAAGGGGTGCAGATCCTCAAAGGGCGTGAGCGCGTCGGCGGCTGGTTCCTTCGCGCCGACAAGGGGCTCCGCATGATCCCTGGCGAGATCAAAGACACTGGCCATCAGGTTGAGTGCGACATCCTCGTCGTGCGACCAGGCTCACCGAGCCAGAAGATTGATGCCGTGTTTAAGGTCGAGGCGGGAAAGATCTCCGCAATCAACCTCTCACCGCGCTAGGCGCGCACCAGCTACGGGCTGGGCGAAACCACCAGATCGGGCACCACCGATGGGATAACGATCTGCTGGCCAGGGTAAATCTTCGCCGGGTCGGCGATGTTCGGATTCGCCCCCATGATCACATCGATGCTCACCTTATAAAGGTTGCTGATCTCCAACATCGTGTCGCCTCTCCGCACCACATAAATCTCTGGCTCGGGAGTAGGCGTAGGTGTTGGACTTGCGCTCGGCACAGGGCTTTCGCTCGGCGCTGGTGCGGTTGAGATCGCTGCAATAAAGCCACCAAATCCTTTAATGATCGTTGGTGCCGAGAAGAGCACCACGCCAATAAGGAGGATGAGCGTCGCCACTCCGCGCACTCCACCGATCGCGCGCGGGATGCGAATGGGTGGCTTAGGGAGTTCGTCCTCTACATCGCGCCGTCGATGCAGCGGGATGACCCGTTCGCGCTCGCGCTCTCCAGCGGTTAGCGGCGCTGGCGGTGGCACAGGTACGGCCGACCAGATGCTCCCTTCGGGATCGGAGCCGCCGTAGACCTCGTCGACCTCATCTGGCGCACCTTCTGGTTCAGCGTTGCCGCGGCTGATCGCCTCGAGGTCGATCCCCACGCGTCCTGAGTTTGCCTGCTCCCACTCGCTCACCGTAACTGGGACTGGTGCTGTGTCGATCGATCGCGCCGCCTCACGTGCCGCCCATGCAACGAATGCTGGGCAGCTTGCGAACTCACCGCCGAGGCAGTAGCGCGTCTGGTGGCCAATCTCAATCGCAAGTGCTGGGCGTTGTGCGTAACAGCCGTGCTCATCTGTTGGTGCCGACGCGCGTTTCGTCGGGTCCGCATCAAAAGCGATAAATGGACAGGGCGTCGGACTCATGCTGCCGATGGTAGCGTGCCGCGCCACACTGCTTCCATCTGATCGGCGAGCTCATCGCTCCAGGTGCGTGCCAGTTGCAACTCTTCGGGCGAACCGTGCACAGGCGCATGTGCACCGCTCGGCAGTGGTGACGTATCGGGAAGTGCAATCACCTCGACCCACGGGAGGCCGAATCGACGATTATGAAAACGGAAAACGATTGGAACGATCGGGACACCGGTCCGAAGGGCGATGATCGCGGCACCCGGACGAAACTCGGCAAAGCGATCGACTGGACCAGCCGTGCCGCCTTCGGGCATCACGCCGTAGTGTGCGCCGACGGAAAAGACTGCCGTCGCTGCCTGCAAGTGCGTCTCGATCCCACTCGTGCCGCGCCAGACGGGCAAGAGCCCCCCGAGGCGGCGCAGTATGCCAGCGCGCAGCCGGCCTCGACCCACAAGGAATGGCCCCAGCCCGAGCCACCAGACGCGCGGCGCAGCGGGCATGGCGATGCCGAGGGCAAACGCCTCGTAGTAGCGCCGGTGTGGCGCGCCGACAAGGAGTCGCGAGCCCGAAGTGGCAAGGCGATCAAGGCCACTCCCGCGCACGCGCATGCCGAGCAGCCACCCGAGGCTCCACAGGGTGAAGCGCAAGAGTCGATAGCTCGGCGTGGCGTGCGCCCAAGGCTGCTTGCCCAGCCACGCGACACCCTCTCCTGCCGCTGGTGGGGTCAGGGCATCACGGCTGTAGGTACTGTAGGCGCGCGGCTTCTTCTCGCTCATTACGGAGAACCCTACACGGCACGGCGGCGAGGTGGCGGGACGGGTGCGTCCGCTACCTTATAGAGAGCGGCTCCTGCCGCACGAAGAGATGAGGAGGCAACGTGCAGATCCTTGAAGCACCGCTCGTCTTTGTCCACCTGCTTGGTATGGCGGCCATCGTCGGTGGCTATTTCGCGGGCATTCGCAACGAGCCGAAGCGTCTCTCGGCCGGGATGGTGCATGGCACCATGCTCCAGATCATCAGCGGCCTCGTATTGCTTGGCATCGTTGAGGCCGCTGCGGCAGCAGGTGGCGACCCGGTCGATCACGCAAAGTTTGGCGTGAAGATCCTCTTGGCCGGAGTGATCATGTTCCTCGCCTGGCCACGCCGCAAGGATGCAGCGATCCCTGCCGGCACATATCACGCGGTTGGACTCTTGGCACTTGCCAACGTTGCAATCGCCGTATTTTGGAAGTGAAGGGAGTTGGTTTCATGAGCAACATCATTTCAGGCCTAAAGCGCGCACTCACCCCTGTCGTCGTGAACGCTCACTGTGATATCCCCTGCGGCATCTACGACCCGTCGGGCGCAGTCATTGCAGCCAAGACCGTTGCACGCATGGTTGAGCTCATCACCCAGACTGAGATTGGCGGACCGGCCGATCACAACGGCCGAAACAAGGTTGCGCGCTGCATAGCCGTCAAGGAGGAGCATGCTGAAAAGGTCAAGCACGAGGTGCAGGTGATCTGGTCGGACTATTTCAAGCCAGAGCATCTTGCGAAGGTGCCAGATCTTCATGACCAGGTCTGGAAGCTGTTGAAGCTCGCTTCGAAGAACAAGCAGAATGTTGACGCAGCAGCGGCTGCGGAACTTGTTGCTGCGACCGAGGCATTTGCAGCCGCGTTTGCTGCGAGCAAGGCCTAAGCACTCGATGGAGTCGCCGCGCCGAATCTGGCGCGCAGTCGTTACGGGAGATTCGATGGAGCCGGCCCTCCGCGCGGGGGACCGGCTCCTCGTTCTTCCTGCAGGTGAGCGCGGACTCCCTGGGCTTCGCGGCCTGCCACCGCTCGGTAGCATCGTCGTGGTTGAACGCGAGGGGCGTCTAGAGGTGAAGCGGGTTGCCAGGCCTCCGGACGGCACGCCCGAGCGAACGCTCTGGCTCCTCGGTGATAATCCCGCACGATCGACCGACTCGCGCCAGTTCGGCGCACTCCCGCTCAGCGCACTGCGGGCACGCGTCGTCTGGCGCAGTGGGGCTCGCTAGCCGCCCCTCGCTCGTTCACCTCAACGCGTCGCGCAGCTCGGCGAGCAGGTCAAGGCCCGCAAGGTCGCGCGGGGCAAAATGTTGCACAAGGAGTCGCTCCACTCCTGCAGCGGCGAACTCACGTGCGCGCGGCAGGGCCTGACTCGGCGTGCCGGTCAGCCAGCGCCCACGGCGCGGCTCCATATACGACTCCGTGTCGCCTGTAGCGCCAATGCGCTCCATGAACTGCGTGACACCGCGCTCGTATGCGTCGGCGCTGGCACCGAGCAGCATGCCGGTCATGACAGAACGGCGAAGTGTTTTTGGATCGCGCCCGTAGCTCACGCATGCGGCATCGAGTTCGGCAAACTTTTCGCGCGCGATTGCGGGGTTGGCCGAGGTGAGATTGAACTCGTCGGCGTGTGCTACTGCGATGCGCATGCCACGCGGCGACCCTTCGCCACCCGTGATGACCCAGGGCACGGGGAGCGGGCGCGGGCGAAACTTTGCATCGACCACCTGATGATGCGCACCATGGAACGACCAGCCGTCGCTTTCAGACCAGAGGCCCCGAACAATCATCAGTTGTTCCTCGAGCTCTGCGGCGCGCTCATGGATCGGCGGGAAGTTCAACCCGTGACGACGATGCTCCGACTCATGCCATCCGGCGCCGAGTCCGACGTGCATCCGTCGACCAGCCATCTCTTGCACCGTAGCCACGACCTTGGCGAGGTTTCCAGGGTGACGAAACGTCACCGGGCTCACCAGCGTTCCGAGCGTTATCGTGCGCGTTTCGCGAGCGAGACCCGCGAGCACGCTCCACGCATCGCTCGTCGCCTCATCATCCGGACCAGGGAATGATTCGTAATGGTCGGTACGATAAAAGGAAGAGAACCCAAGGGATTCGGCACGTTGCGCGAGTCGCAGTTGCTCCTCGTAACTGAGGCCCATCTGCCCTTCGATAACAACACCGATCTCCATCGCGCTCTCCCTTCAAGGCCATGTGCCGTTGGCTGCTACCCTACACAAGCATCCGTCACCATGGCGGCATAGGAGGAACCCATGAGCAAGGCTGCATCTACGCGCGCCGACCACTCCCCAGCCGCCAACCTTTCGCCCCGCGCGAAACAGGGGATTGTCGTCGCCATCTTGCTCGCCCTCTTCCTTGGCGCCCTCGACCAGACGATCGTCGGCACCGCCCTCCCCCGCATCATCACCGAACTCAATGGGGCGAGCCTCTATACCTGGGTCGTCACCATCTACCTCCTCGCGAGCACGGTGACGGTCCCGATCTACGGCAAGCTCTCCGACATGTACGGCCGCAAGCCACTCCTCTTAACCGGGGTTGGCCTCTTCCTCCTCGGCTCGGCACTCGCGGGCCTCTCCCAGAACATTGAGCAGCTCATCATCTTCCGTGGCATCCAGGGGCTCGGCGCAGGCGCACTCTTCCCGATTGCCCTCGCAACGATCGGCGACCTCTTCAGCGCTCAAGAGCGCGGTCGCTATCAGGGTCTCTTCGGTGCGGTCTTCGGCCTCTCCAGCCTCGTTGGCCCAGCGCTCGGTGGCTTCCTCACCGACACGTTGAGTTGGCATTGGGTCTTCTACGTGAACCTGCCGATTGGCATCCTCGCTATGGCGATCATCACGCGCGAGCTCCCCACCATCAAGGGGCGCCCAAACCAGAAGATCGACTTCCTTGGTGCGATCACCTTTGCCGCAGGAATCATCCCGATACTTATCGGCCTCACCAATGTGCAGTCGAATGCCTTTGCAACACCCGAGGTGGCAGGGTTGATCTCGCTCGGACTCGTCATCCTTGGCGGCTTCCTCTTCATTGAGGCGAAGGCCGCTGAGCCGATCATTCCGCTCGAGCTCTTCCGAAACCGCACCTTTGCTGCTGCGGCTGCCGCAACTTTCTTTGCCTCGTTCGGCTTCTTTTCGTCGATCATCTTCTTGCCACGCTACTTCCAGTCGGTGCTCGGCGAGAGTGCAACGAGCTCGGGCTATGCAACACTCCCACTCCTCCTCGGCGTGATCATCAGCTCAGTATCTGCAGGGCAGATCGTTGCTCGACGTGGTCGCTATAAGCGACTTATCCTCGGGGCGATCCTCCTCGTTGCTGCAGGCTCGCTCCTCCTTACCAATCTGCAGGCCGACACCAACCCGTGGGTGCTCCGCGGATGGATGTTCCTCGCCGGCCTCGGCGTCGGCCCAACCCTCTCGGTATTCACGATCGTCGTACAGAACGCCGTGCCGTTCCGCTTCCTTGGTGCGGCAACGTCAAACCTCACCTTCTTCCGCCAGGTTGGGGGTTCGGTTGGGCTCGCGATTGTCGGTTCGTACTTCGGCGGCCAACTTGCGACAACCATCCCGGCGCGTCTCGCAGCGGTGATCCCATCAGATCTTGCGGCTGGCTTCTCGGGGGGCAACGTCGATCTCTCCAAGTTGACGAATGTCGGCGACCTGGGGCCAACAATCCTGGCGAGCCTGCCAGAATTGGTTCGACCAATGGTTGAACCGCTCATACCTGCCATCGTTTTGGCAATCAAGGCGGGAATTGCCGATGCGATTGGCTCGATCTTCTGGCTCGCCGTTGTGGCAAGCCTCCTTGCCTTCGTCCTCTCCACGCTCATCGAGGAGATCCCGCTGCGCAGCCACGGCGCAGGCGCTCCTCCAGCAGAACTCTAGTACCTCATGGCGAGTCGGCACAGCGCCACTCGCAGTGCGGTGAGGCCACTCGTTCTCGCGTGCCTACTTCTTGTCGGCAGCCTTGAGTCGCTTGCCGTGCCGCAGCCAGCTGCGGCACGGGCTGCGTGCACCAACTGGACGAGTACCACCCAGCCACCGCAGAGCATCTGGGTGCACATACCTCGTGAGCGGCGCAATCGCCTACTCAAGGGGACTGCGGTGCAGGTTGATTTCAAAACCTATGTAGAGCGCGTTGTTGCTGCCGAGTGGGGGCCGAGCGAACGATCCCGTGCACAGCTTATGACGGCGGCGCTCATCGTGAAGCAGTACGCATGGTGGTATGTCGTTCATCCGAGCAAGGGGCGTATCGACCGCCATAAGCACTGCTACGACGTCGGCTCTACGACGAACTATCAGGTGTATCGTCCCGGCGCAACGAATAAGGTGAGCCCATCACGACTTGCACTCATCCGTGAGGCGATCGATGCGACCTGGTCGCTCAGCCTCTGGCGTACTCGTGGGAAGTTGCAAGGGTTTGCACATACGGGCTACCTGTCGGGCAATGCAAAGAAGGGGTGCCCGGGAAAGCCGACCGGCTTCCGCCTCCTGCAGCAGAACGCGCGTCGCTGTGCGAAGCAGGGCGAGTCATTTGAAACCCTGTTGCGCCGCTACTACGGAGAAACCATTGCGATCTACGACCCGCGTGTTGCAACGGTTGCGGCTGCCCCTGCGGCCGCACGCCTCTGGAGCCTCTCACCTAATCGCCACCTGTGGAGCACACCGGGGAGCCCGACTTCGGAGGTGGGGAGTGTCGGCTGGACCGACCACGGGCTCCTCTACCCCGCAACGCCGGCAGGAAGCTCCACACTAAAAATCGTGAGTCTTGCTGCGCCTCGAGTTGCCGTCAGTGACCCGCTCGACCCTGAGCTTGAGTGGCGTACCGGCTATGACCTCGTTGAGGTTGCGCAGGACGCAGGGGGACGCCCATGGGTGGCACGACTCTCGACTTCCTCTGCGACCGCCGCCGCCGACACACTTGCGACACCATGGTCGATCCCGAACGGCTGGGCGATCGCTGGCGATGATCTGCGCGTCATAACCGGCGACTTTGACGGCGACCTGATCCCCGAGATCGGCATCCTGCGACTGCGCACAGATGACGGGAGCGGTGTGGTCAGCGCAGAACTCGGCACGATCGAACGCCGGACTACCGGCTGGTCGTGGCGCAGCGGAGTCTGGAGTGTGCCAGACCTCTACGCGGCCGGCGTCGATCCGTCGAGCATGAACCTTGAGACAGGTGACTTTAACGGCGATGGTTCAATCGATATCGCCATTCTCTCTGCGACGCGTGCCGAAGACCTCGTTCCACCAGATCCACCCACCGAGGTTCCGCTGCCGGGGCCGACGAGTATCTGGCTTGCTGCATCAACGCCCCAGAGATCCATCGACGACGTGACGCAAGACGCACAGATTGCACAACCCGTTCGTGTCTTCAGCACGACCGATGCCTGGGATGCGATTCGCCTCGCAACCGCAGACAGGACCGGCGATGGATTCGATGAGCTCTTCTTGATCGTAGATCTCGGCGATGGCACTGTGCGCATCGATCTCCTCACCTTCCCGCGTGCTGTTGCCGCAAGCGACCTGCCAACGCTGAGCACCTGGTGGAGTTCGCCGGTCGGGATGGGAGCGGTAGATCCCGCAAGTATCGTGCTGAACGACCGCTTGACTGGCATTGACCGCGTCCGAGTGGCGCGGAGGAATTGGGAGCGCGAGTTGAGTGTCGAGATACTTCTCACCGGCGACTTTGGCGGGACATCGAAGACCCTCCGATTCGACGGCCGTGCGGTCGCCAGCCCACAGGAGATCACGCCGAACCCCGCCCTCCTGCCAGCCAACAGCCTCTCGCTCGCACACTGAATCGCTCGCACTATGATGGTGCGATGAGCAGTTGGTTTAGCGTCCGCCTCGCACCGCGCACTGGCAGTCTTGCCAACGCATCTGCTGGGCTTGCTGCCGCGGGCGTTGCCATTGAGTCGATCATCGGTTCTCCAGAGTCAGAGGATGGACTGACCCACCTCGCCGTTGCTGATGGCGACCTGCAACGTGCAATTACAGCGCTCAAGGCGGCAGGAATTGTGATCGCAGCTGATGAACTGAACGACCCTGAAGGTGGGGCTGACACCGGTCTCATCGGCGCACTCCTGCGCGGTCCACGCAGCTAGGAGCTGGGCGGCCGATGGGCGGCACCACGCTCCGCCTTGCCACGTGGAATGTCAACGGTCTGCGCGCACGTGCAGCCCGTGTTGCCACCTGGCTTGATTCGGCGGCCCCCGATGTCGTCCTCTTGCAAGAGACCAAGTGCGACCCCGAACAGGTTCCAGACGAACTCTTTACCGCACGCGGTTATGCGTGGAGTGCGCGCGGTGGAGGAGGGCGCAATGGCGTCTTGATCGCCTCGCGCGTGGGCCTTGGTGAGCTGCGCGACGACCTTGCTGCCTATGCGCCCGCACAGAGCAGCACCGGTGAACCGCTCCCCGACCTCCTCGCAGAACCACGCTTTCTCAGCGCAATCTGTGGTGGCATACGCGTTGCCTCGATCTACGCACCGAACGGGCGCGAGGTTGGCGCACCACACTGGCATGCAAAGCTCCACTGGTTCGCTGCGCTCCGCGCATGGAGCAGTGCCGCCCTCAGCGAGGCGGCACCACTTGCACTCGGCGGCGACTTTAATGTGGCGCCGCGCGACATTGATGTGTGGGATCCATCGGCACTCATTGGTGCCACGCACGTGACGAGCGAAGAGCGTGCAGCCTGGTTGAGCCTGATTGGTGCTGGCCTCATCGACGCGGCGCAAGCTCTTGCAACCTCCGATACGCCGACCGCATTCACCTGGTGGGACTATCGCGGCGGTGCGTTCCATCGCGGCTGGGGGATGCGCATCGATCACATCCTGATCGACCCGCGTGCAGGGAACCTTCGTAGCTGCAGCGTCGACCGTGAGGGGCGGAAGGGCGAGCTCCCGTCTGACCACGCCGCACTGCTCGTCGAATTTGAACGAGGAGTGGTCTAGGCGTGAATACCGAGCGACTGCACGTTGAGACACGTGCGGCAGCAGCAGCATCAATCAATCGTGCGGCTGCAATCATCCGACGTGGCGGCCTTGTCGCCTTCCCCACTGAGACGGTGTACGGTCTCGGCGGCGACGCAACAAATCCACTCGCCGTTGCGCGCATCTTCGAGGCGAAGGGGCGCCCAACATTCGATCCGCTCATCGTCCATGTCGCCGATCGCGTCGACCTTGTGCGCGTCTTCACAACTGAAGCACTCCGGGATCCTCGCCTAACCGCCCTCGCCGACGCCTTCTGGCCTGGTCCGCTCACCATTGTCGCCGCATCGCTCCCCGCCATCCCAGGGCTCGTCCGCGCCGGACTCCCCAACGTTGGCGTGCGGATCCCGCGACAGGAGACGGCCCGCGCGCTGATCCGCGCCGCAGGGGTGCCGATCGCCGCGCCGAGTGCGAACCGCTTCGGCCTCCTCTCGCCCACCCGTGCCGATCATGTGTTGAACCAGCTCGACGGTCGCATCGATGCGCTGCTGCTCGGCGAGGCGACAGAGGTTGGCGTGGAATCGAGTGTCGTCGCACTTGCTCAAGACACACCGGCCGTACTGCTCCGGCCGGGCGGCGTACCACTTGAGCAACTGCGCGAGCGTCTTGCATCATATGGCGGCGTGGAGCATGCGGACCGGCACGCGCCGGTCCTGTCTGGTGCAGCCCTCCCAGCGCCAGGTATGACCGCAGCGCACTATGCGCCGCGCACGCCGCTCTACCTTGTAGCGTCTGGCGAGGTTGCACTAC
>JBJSXZ010000145.1:0-6380 GCA_046086645.1 Candidatus Limnocylindrus sp. | reverse complement strand
GTCGATGACCAGTTCGCCCCGCTCAAACGGAAGTGCGCTTCGCGGCTCGAGCACCAACACGTCGGTTGGTTCGTGCACCCACGAGCGCAACGCGTCGGCAACGCGTTCGGCAGTCTCTGAATCTCGCGACACCCAGAAGATTCGCGACCCTTCACTGAGTGCGGCGCCAAGCGCCGCCTTCGCCGGATGCGGCAGGTGGATCAGTGCCGCTGCACGATCTCGCCCAAGGCTTTTGCGGAGATCACGAAATGCCGGTGTGGCCGTTAGCGCGGTGAGGAGTGGTGCGAGTGACGGCGTGAGGCGCTGGCCACCGCGTCCCTCGTAGTGCGCCGCATCGTGCCGCGCCACTGCGCGGCGACTCATCGCGCGTCGTCGCCCGGTTTCGCCTTGCGTTGCACCAGCGGCTTCCGCCATCCATGCGCCGTCCTGCGGATCCCATCACTTCCGACTGGACCGTCGACCTCTCCGGGAGCCGGTGCTGGTGAGGCCGCTGCGCCGTCGCTCGGCGTCGCAACTGCGGGCGCCCAGCCGTTGAACGCTGTGGCAGATTTATTGAGCCCGTCACGTGCCCAGGTTTCAATCGCCTCGCCCGCCGCCGCAGCGACCTGCGGCAGTAGCGCGCGTTCAGCGAGAGAGAACTCGCCGAGCACATGCTGATGTGCGCTCCCTGATTCGGTCGGATCACCGATGCCGATGCGCAGACGCGGGAACTTTTCGGTGTTGAGTTCGCTGGCGATTGAGGCGAGGCCGTTGTGCCCGCCAGCGCTGCCACCCTCGCGCAAGCGCAACGCGCCGAAGGGGAGGCTGAAATCGTCCACCACTACGAGCAGCTGCTCGAGGGGGACGCGCTCGCTCGCGAGGAGCTTGCGTACCGCAATCCCCGACTCGTTCATGAAGGTGGTCGGCTTGGCGACAACAAGGTCGAGGCCGAGCACACGCCCTGCGTGGACCATCGCCGCATCACGCCCTTTTCCGCCGCCACGCCAGTTCACCCGCGCGGCGAACGCGTCGAGCACGAGCCAGGCGATGTTATGGCGCGTAAAACGGTACTTCTCTCCTGGGTTACCGAGACCAACGACGAGGTGTCGATCGGTCGACATCAGACACGAGCCAGGGTGCGGCGCATGGCGCGGCTGTGCACACGCAAGATGCGCTCTTGCTCTGCCCACATCGCCCGCTCAGCGGTCGCAACTCCGTGATCCCATCCGCACAAATGCAATGCGCCGTGCACGGCAAGAAGGCGCAGCTCATCCGCTGGCGAATGGGAGGTCTTTCCATTGACGCCGCCGCGTCCCGCCCGCGCCTGGTAGATCGCGCGATCGACGCTGATGACGATGTCGCCAAGCGGAACACTTTCGCCTTGAGGGGCAGCAAACGTGCGCGCATGCACGGCACGGCGCGGCGTGCCAGGGCGCGCCGGATAGGCGGTCGGCTCAAGAAGGGGGAAGCTCAACACGTCGGTCGCGCCGCGCTTCTTCAGATGCTTCAGGTTGAGCTTGGTGATCTCACGATCGTCGACGAGCGTGACGACGGCCTCGCCTCTGCGCGGCGCACCCGCGTCGCGCAGCGCACGCGCGACGAGTGCGCGCAGTTCGGTAGCAGTGATGCTGATCCCGCCCTGCCGGCGGCGCACGATGCGCACGCTCGGGCCAGAGCTACGGCTCATCCGCGTGCGGCGAGGGCCGCGGTGACCTTCCCGGAAAGGACCTTGCCGTCAACGCGACCCTTGGTCTTCGGTCCGAGCCAGCCCATCACCTTCCCCATCTCTTTCGCCGATGTGGCTCCGGTCGCAGCAATCGCCTCGGCTACCAATGTATCGATGTCGCTCTCGCTCAACTGCGCCGGCAGGTAACTCGACAAGATGGCGATCTCTGCCTCCTCAGCTGCGGCAAGGTCGGGTCGGGCTGCGGCGGTATACGCCTCGACAGATTCGCGGCGAGTCTTCACCGCCTTCACGATCACGCCGAGCGTCTCGTCGTCGCTCGCATCGTGTTTCGCCTCTTTCTCAACTAGGGCTAGGGCAGAGAGTGTCATTCGGAGAGTATCGCGACGAAGCGTCTCACCTGATCGCATTGCTTCGGCGAGATCGTTCCGGAGTTGTTCTCGTAGGGACATGCGCTGCTCCTCTCTGGCGGCTCAGCCGCCTCGGGCGCGCCGAGGGCTACTCCGCCCCGCGGGATCCCATCGGCTTCTTGCGCTTCGCATCCTTGCGCTTCTTCTTTTCTGCTGCGTTCTCGAATGCTTCACGACGGCGCGCCTCGGCAAGAATGCCGGCCTGCTGCACCTTCTTATTGAAGCGGCGTAGGGCCGCCTCGAAGCTCTCGTTCCCGCTAATACGGATATCAGCCACTGGTACCTCCTAGGAGTGGGAGGATACCCGATCGCGCGTGCGGGGGCACCTAGCGCGGGATTGGGACTGCCTCTCCAAAGGCATTGAGGGTTACTTCGAGCAGGTTGGCGGCGGCCGGATCAGGATCACCCGACGGCGTGCGCTGGAAGATGATCACCGTGCTCCCCGATCGTCGGACAGTGAATCGAGCGTCGGGCGGGACAAGGACGAGGTTCCCTGGGGTGGCCAGGGATGCGGCAATCCGCTCCGCCGCCACGGCGGCGCTCCCCGCATCGGTGCAGAGGATCGCCACGAGCGGCATCCCGCTCGGATCGAGTGCCGAGGCGCCGCGGACCACGATGCGCGGGAGGTCGTAGAGGTCGATCGGGAGTGGTGGGCGCACATCGGGCCCGGTGAGCACTACCCCGAGCCCTGCCGCCGAGATGATCTGCGAGAGGAGTCCGGTCGCCTGTTCACCCTCGGCTGCGCTCCGCGGCGTTGGCGCGCTCGAGACGGGCGGGAGGGTTGGGTCGGGTGACGGTGGTCCGCCGCCCGCGAGCCAGGCGAACAGCGCAAAGCCGCCAATGAGAATTGCCGCGGCCCTCCCGATTGATCGGCGCGGGCGCGGTGCCCCGCTCACTTTCGTCGCTGCCTCGCTCATCCTGGCGGCCAGGAAAGTTGTCGGCCTGCAAGAAGGTGATAGTGCAGATGTTCGATCGCCTGCCCACCGTCAGATCCAACATTCGTGACGAGTCGCCATCCACGATTGCCGTATCCGGCCGCGACGGCTATCTCTTGCGCTACGTGATGCATGCGCGCCAGGATGCTCGCGTGCGCCGGCGAATCGCGTAAATCTGCGGCCGACGGAATATGTTCACGCGGAACAAGGAGTACGTGAAGCGGCGCCTGCGGTGCGATGTCATCAATGGCGATGAGAAGATCGCAAGCATGGCGCTGGCTGCTCGGGAGCTCTCCGGCAACGATGCGACAGAAAAGGCAACTGCTCATGTCGCTAGTCTACGACGTTGACAGGCTACTGGCGAACAAACTCTATGGCGCACCAGTCGCCGTCACTCCAACGCGCAACCATGGTGAGCCCAGCTGCCACCATCGCACCGATCGTTGCGTCTGCGCGGGCACCAAAGATGCCACTTGCAAGGAGTCGACCACCGGGAGCAACTGCGGCGGAGAGGAGTGGCGCGAGCGCAATCTGCACATCGGCGATGAGATTCGCAACGACGAGGGGGAGCGCTCCTGCAGGATGCGGCAGTGAGCCGAGTCGAATCTCTGCGCGGGCGGTGAGTGCGTTGCGCTCCAGGTTCTCCGTGGCGGCGCGCACCGCATGTTCGTCTATATCGAGGCCGCATGCACGCGCTGCACCGAGCTGGAGTGCAGCGATGAGGAGGATCCCGCTCCCCGTCCCCACGTCGAGGAGCCCGACACTCTCGGGTGGTAGTGCTGCGAAGTATCCCGCTGCAGCCCACCGGTCAAGGCCAGCAAGGGCAAGGCGTGTGGTCGGGTGGAGGCCGGTGCCGAATGCTTGACCAGGTTCCACGACGACGACCACCTCGTTCGCGGCTGGCGCATAGGTGAGCCAGGGTGGGCGCACGACGATGCGACCCACCTTCAAGACGGGGAATTCCGATCGCCATGCGGTACGCCAGTCGGCGTGGGGGACCTCGGTCACCGTCAGTTCACCGATCCCTCGCAGGCCGAGACCGCCTGTCGCAAGAGCGGCGAAGCGTGCCATCTCGTCACGCACAGTTGCCACGGTTGCGCGAACCTCTGGCGTGTTGTCGACCCAGGCGCGAACTCGTACCGGTCCCGTCGTGATCGTGGTGCCCGCAGCATGCGCGGCGGCTAGCACACCCTGCTCGCTCTCCTGAGCATTGCGTGGTTGATCGAGCGCCTCCGCACTCGTTCCCGCTGGGGCCAGACGTGCTAATCGTTCAGAGACCGCTTCGACAGCTTCGGTGTCGCAGATCACTTCGAGCTCTAGCCAGCCGATGGAGCTCAGCTGTGCTCCTCGCCGTTCGCTTCTGCGAACGACTCAAGTGCACGACGTTGTTCGCGCGTTAGCTTGCGCGGAACTTCGACTACCACGTGGATGCGCAGATCGCCACGTTGATTCGGTCGACGCACATTCGGTGCGCCACGACCCTTGATTCGCAGTTCGGATCCTGGCTGTGTTCCCGCCTTGATCTCGTACTCCTCCTCACCCTCGGCGGTGGGGATCATCACGCGCGCACCGAGTGCCGCTTGCGAGATCGAGAGTGGAATCTCTGTCAAAAGATCAATGCCGTCACGAACGAGTTGCGGGTGTTCCTTCACGGTGATGACGACGTAGAGGTTTCCTGATGCTCCACCATGTCGCCCCGCCTCACCCTGACCGCTCAAACGTATCTGTGTTCCGTCATCGACCCCAGGTGGAACTTCGACTCGCAAGCGCTTCGTCCCCTTGATGCGTCCTTCGCCACGGCAGCTCGTACACGGCTTCTCAATGACACGCCCCTCACCGGAACACTTTGCGCAGGGTGCCGAGACGGCCATCTGGCCCAGCATCGTCTGGCGCACGGTGCGTACCTCACCACGACCGCCGCAGCCGTCGCACTCTTTCGTGCTCGAACCTTTCGCTGCGCCGCTGCCGCCGCACCCGGTGCAGGCGACGCGCATGGCGAGGTCAAGTTCGCGTGTCGTGCCGCGAATCGACTCTCCAAATTCAATCGTCAGGTCAAAGCGGAGATCGTCGCCTGGGGGTGGGCCGCTCCGCCGGCTGCCGCGGGTCGCACCACCGAAGAAGCCTTCGAAGAGGTCTTCGACCGAGCCGAATCCACCCTGGAACCCCCCGGGGAAGCCTCCGCCGAACCCGCCACCCGACCCACCTGGGCCACCCGACCCACCGCCTACCCCTGCCTCACCGAACTGGTCATAACGGGCGCGCTGCTCCGTGTCGGAGAGCACCTGATACGCATCATTTAATTCCTTGAATTTCACCGCGGCATCGGGTGCCTTCGAGACGTCGGGGTGATACTTCTGCGCCGCCTTGCGAAAGGCCTTCTTGATCTCGTCGGCGCTTGCCGACTTCGAGACACCGAGGATCGCATAATAATCGCGGGCCATCTCTCCCCCCTACTTCAGCAGGAGCACGCTGAGACGGCGCACTGCGTGCCGGTAGCCAATCAGGCTGATGGCTGCAAGATACGCGATGTCGACGAACATGAGCGGATTCAGGTCGCCGAAACAGAGGGAGCGAATGAGGTGCGTTCCGCGCGTCAGTGGCGAGGCCTCCACCACCCAGCGCAACGCGCCTGGATAGATCTCTGCCGGATAGAACGTTGCCGAAAAGAGGAAGAGTGGCGTGAGGACGATGAAGAGAAAGTCAAAGTCTTTCCAACTGCGCAGGTGCGTTGTGATCGCAAATCCTGCGGCACCGAATGCAAACCCGATGAAGACAACGCCGACGGGCGCGAGGAGTGCGAGTGGTGAATGCACGAGGCCGAACGCAACCATGACAAACAGAAATGCGGTTGCATAGATCACGCCGCGGAGATTCGACCAGAGTAGTTCACCGACGGCGAGATCACCAACGCTCACCGGTGTTGAGAGGATTGCGTCGTAGACCTTGGCGTATTTCAGCTTGTAGAAGATGTTGAAGGTTGAGTCGAAGATAGCACCGTTCATCGCCGAGCTTGCAAGCAGTGCCGGCGCAACAAACGCAGCGTAGGGAACGTCGACACCTGCGTAGGGGATCGCGCCAATCACGCCGCCAACGCCATACCCGATGCCGAGAAGGAAGAAGAGTGGCTCAAAGAATCCCGTGACGATCATGAGCCACTGGCGGCGGTAGACAAAGATATTGCGCTCGAAAACGCTGAACGCCCGCGGTGCAATGCTGGCGATCACTTCAGCATCCTCCGTCGGAAGAGGACGATCGCGGCACTCAGGCCGACTAGTGCCCACAGGCTGAGGACCGCAAGGTGGAACCAGAGGTTGGCGATGGGGGTCTCGAAGGCGAGGGCGCGTGAGAGCGCAACGCCGTGGGCGAGCGGGG
>JBJSXZ010000144.1:0-4320 GCA_046086645.1 Candidatus Limnocylindrus sp. | reverse complement strand
CCACTGAGCTACGGGGGCCCAGACGATGGTAGCCCACGGCTCGTGGGAGAATACCCCTATGGACAAACGCCAGATCACCCTCTACGGACGTCCAGCGTGCTCGCTCTGTGACCAAGCCGCGGCGATCCTTGCGCAGATTGGCCACGAGCGCGGTGCAACCCTCAACGTGACGCACGTCGATATCGAGCAGGAACCTGTCATGCACGCGCGCCTTCTGAGCGAAATCCCCGCGCTTGAGGTCGATGGGCGCCTCCTCCCCCACGCAACCAGCCGCCTCAGGATTGAATCGTTCCTCGCTGGCCCGGAGCCTCTGTAAGTGGGGCTTTTTGTCGCCTTTCTCGCGGGCTCGCTCAGCTTTCTCTCACCGTGTGTGCTGCCAATTGTTCCTGCCTACATTGGCCGACTTGCTGGACTCGCACGGCATGAGTCGCCCCTCGTTCACTCGCTCCTCTTCGTCAGCGGCTTCACGCTGCTGTTCACCCTCCTTGGCATCGGCGCCGCCTATGCGGGTGGTGCCGTCGCGCGCATCCACCAGATTGTGCAGCTCCCGCTGGGACTTGGAGTCGTAGTGGGTGGGCTCCATCTCGCGGGCGTCATCCGGGTGCCAGCACTCGATCGTGCCACTGGACCCCTCCCGATCGCCGCGCGCGGCAGAATCGGGAGCATGCTGCTTGGCATCGCATTTGCCGCTGCGTGGACCCCGTGCATCGGCATCGTCCTTGGTGCGATCCTCGCGCTCGCTGCAACCGGTACTGACCCGATTGGGTCGATTGCGTTGCTCATCACCTACAGCGCTGGTCTCGGACTACCGTTCATTGTCATATCGATTGCGGCCCAACGGGTGACTGGCGGTGGAGATCGCATTCTCGGACGACTCCGTCGGAGCTCGTTGAACGCGGCGCGGATCGGCGGCCTCCTTGTCGCGCTCATTGGTCTCTTCATCGCCGGCGGCATGTTGCCGCTACTTTCGCGCTACCTGCCTGGAATTCCAGGGCTCTGATGATCGGACCGTTTCCGCGGCGCCCGCTCATCGGCGCTCTCATTGCGGCTGTTGGTCTCGGTCTAATCTTCACCCTTTCGTTCAGCAGCGTTCCTACCGCGATGCGTGATCCAAGTCGGTATGTCACCGACACATCAGCACTCGGGCCTCCGGTGGGAACCCGCATGGAGATTCCCGCCTCACAACCACTTGCAGATGGGCGCGTGTGGGCAGATCTCACCGCCGAGGAACGCTCAGGAACACTGGTAATCCTGAACTTCTTTGCTACCTGGTGCCCTCCATGTCAACAGGAGATGCCAGTATTGCGTGCTTTTGATGGCCTCTACCGCGACCAGGGACTACGCATCGTCGGTATCTCCGTTAGCGAAACGACAGCAGATGTCGCTCGATACGCCGAGGAGTACTCGATCACCTATCCGCTTCTCGTTGATGCAGCCGGCTCGCTATTCCGAGCGGCAGCGGTTGGCGGACTGCCGACGCAGCTTTTACTCGATGGATCCGGCCGCGTCCTTGCAGTACTGCCACGGCCACTAATCGCAGCGGATGGGATTGAACTTATCGAGCCGCTACTAGCGGGGCGCTGAGCTCACCACTCCGCAACGAAGCGGAACCGCTCTCCCTCACGCTCAATGCGACCAAGCGGCGTGTTGACCTCATGGCTCAGTGCAACCAGCCACTGCTCGCGCGCTGCCTCGGCAAAGATCGTTGCCTTCGCATCTACGGAGATCCATGCTTGATCGTCGTATGAGGTAACCCAGCGCGGATTCGCCTGCCAGGGTCGCATGAAGAGATCGCCAAGGAAGAGAAGCGTCCGTGACGTGCCACGAATGATCGTTGCCTGCGAACCCGGCGTGTGGCCGCCGAGTGCCCGAAGTTCTACCGCTGAGTCAAGTGAGAGCGTCGTCTCATAGACCTGAGGTTCCGCTTCGCGGAAGAGCTTGCGAAGGGTTGCAGTGTCGTAGGCGGCACGTGCGCGCAACGAGTCGCTCGCCACGGCCTCGATCTCGCCGCGAGGTGCAACCACAACGGCTCCAGGAAATGCGGCCTCGCCGCGCTCATTCGCCAGGCCGCCAGCATGATCGCGGTGAAGGTGGCTCGGGACAACGCGGCTGATCCGCTCTATGTCGACTCTGCCGGCGAGGAGGGCTTCACGTGCAGCAAGAGATTGAATCTCGGCATCATCTCGTGCCGTGCCAGCTGCGAGGAGTCCAGTCTCAAGCAAGATCGATCGCGAAGGCGTGGTTACGTGGAGAAGATTAAGTGCCTGCAAGAGGCGCGAATCAGCATCGATCTCCGTGCGAACCAGCGGCTCCCAAGTTGTTCGGGGGACCGGCCCGAAGATCGCGCCTGCGTCGCTACGAAAAGTGCCGATTCGAATGAGATCAACGCGTGTTCCGCCAAGATCGATCTGGCGACGGGCTTGCGGGGCGGCTCCCCCCATGCGCTAGCGCTCCGTCTCGCGACGAACAGCATCAAAATCCACGTGAATAGCTGACGCAGTCGGCTGGCTTTGTCCCTGGTATCGGCTGTGTAGGGCGGCGCTCCCGTACGGACGCTCAACGGGCGACGACATGCGGTGGAAGGAAATCTGGCCGATCTTCATTCCGGGGTAGAGCGCGATCGGAAGGCTTGCAACGTTCCCCAACTCCAACGTCAGATTTCCAACCCACCCCGGATCGACATAGCCGGCGGTAGAGTGAATGAGAAGCCCGAGCCGGCCGAGGGAAGACTTCCCGTCTAGACGGCCGAGGAGCGCGCTGCCAACGCTTATCCGCTCGAGTGTTTGGCCAAGCACAAATTCACTCGGGTGGAGCATGAACGGCTCGGCGCCAGAGACGACCTCGAGTTCAGTGAGCCCCGGCTGATCGACTGAGGGATCGATGAACCCGTAGCGGTTATTCCGGAATACGCGGAAGCTCTTGTCAAGGTGGAGGTCGATTGAGGCCGGCTGAATGTCTTCATCGTTGAACGGGTCTACGCCGATCTCACCAGCAGCGATCGCACGTCGCAGGTCACCATCAGAGAGGACACTCATGTGCCCGCCTCCACGCTCTTCCGACGGCGCTTCCCACCGCCACTCTCCTTCTCTGCGACAAGCTCGTCTACTTCACGCTTGAGCGTGGCAAGATCCTCGAACGACTGGTAGACACTGGCGAAACGGATGTAGGCGATCTGGTCAATCTCACGGAGCGCTGCCATGGCAAGGCTGCCGATCCGTGCAGAAGAGATCTCGGTGGCGCCGCTCGCACGGATCGCCGACTCTATCGCTTCCATCGCGCGCTCCGGAGCGTCAACCGGCACGGGCCTCCGAACAAGCGCGCGGCGAAGACCTTCAAGGAGTTTCTGGCTGTCGTATTCATCACGCTCACCAGAGCGCTTGATGACGTAGAGCCGGGCGAGTTCGGCCCGCTCGTAGGTGGTGACCCGAGTGCCGCAAATGCGGCAGGCGCGGCGACGGCGGATGACCGATCCATCATCGAGGTCGCGAGAGTCGACAACTCGCGTGTCTGGCTCTTTGCACGAAGGACAACGCACGCTTACTCCTCCCTACCGCCGCTTGCGGTATCTGGGGGAGTGTACACACGATCTAGCGCGACGTCGCTCAGTCGTGGCTTGTAGGGCCGGCGATCGTCTCCCGAGCGTGCTCAAGCACCGGGAGGAGGATCGCGAGGCCGTCACGCACCGCCCCGCTTCCGCCAGGCAGATTCACCACGAGGCTCCCCTTCAGGACTCCGGCAACGCCACGCGAAAGGATTGCTGCCGGAGTCTGTGAGCGGCCGAGCATGCGGATCGCTTCTGGAATTCCAGGTATCAGGCGCTCGAGCAATGGTGCAGTTGCATCCGGGGTGATGTCGCGTGGCGTAAGGCCAGTTCCGCCAGTTGTCAAGATCACTTCAACGGTTCCGGCATGCACGAGGAGCACATTTTCAATCTCATCGCGCTCGTCCGCCACGGTCGTACGCGACACGGTCCATCCATGCGCTTGAAGTGCGGCGGCCGCGAGCGCACCTGACCGATCTTCGCGTGTCCCAGCTGAGACAGAGTCGCTTACCGTGACCACAAGTGCTCGGCGCAGCGGCTCACTCATCGTGGGCCCTCCACGTCTGCAACCTGCCATGTCCCACTTGCGCCGCCCGTCTTTTCAATAAGCCTCGTTGGTCCGATCACTGCAGATCGGTCTACCGCCTTGACCATGTCGTAAATTGTCAGCGAAGCGACACTTGCTGCAACGAGCGCCTCCATCTCAACCCCTGTCTGTCCATTACACTCCACTGTTGCACGTACGCGAATCCCATCGTTCACGGCCGTGCAGCGTATTG
>JBJSXZ010000143.1:0-2142 GCA_046086645.1 Candidatus Limnocylindrus sp. | reverse complement strand
CGGGGGCCTCATTCGCGTGCGGGAGTTCACGATGAAGGATGCCTATTCCGCAGATCGTGACGAGGCTGGCCTCGAGCGCTCGTACAACCTTTACTACCACGCCTATACCCGAATCTTCGCCCGCCTCGGCCTGCGGGCGCTTGCCGTTGCTAGCGATGTGGGAATGATGGGCGGCTCGCTGGCACACGAGTTCATGGCTCCGAGCCCGCATGGCGAAGACACGCTCGTCATCTGTGATGCGTGCGGCGCCGCTGCGAATCGCCAGGTTGCGATTGTTCAGCGTCCGACACCGCCAGCAGAAGCGGCGGAACCGATCGAGGAGGTGGCGACACCGAACGCCCCAACGATCGAAGCGCTTGCCGCGCAACTCGGTGTAGGTCGAGAGCGCACCGCCAAGGCAGTCTTCTTTGCCGATCGCGATGCCCGACTTGTCGTTGCGATTGTGCGCGGCGATGATGATGTCGAAGAGACGAAGCTCACGAATGCGCTCGGGGCACGCGACCTTCGCCCTGCTCGCGAAGAGGAGATTCGTGCTGCTGGCATGGAGCCCGGGTACGCCTCGCCGATCGGCGCGAAGGGCGCTATCGTCGTCGTTGACACGCTCGTCGCAGCCTCACCAAATCTTGTCGCGGGGGCCAACAAGCGTGGCTATCACCTGAAGAACGTCAATATTCCGCGTGACTTCACCCCCGATCACATTGTCGACATTTCCTCAGCGCGCGCCGGTGACCCGTGCCTTGCATGCGGCAAGCCGCTTCGACTCGAGAACGGGATCGAGGTTGGCAATATCTTCAAGCTTGGCACGCGCTACACGGCGGCGCTCGGCGCCGTCTACGCCGATGAGAGCGGGGTAACGCGCCCGATCATCATGGGCTCGTACGGAATCGGTGTTGGCCGTGCGGTTGCATGTATTGCCGAAGCCCACCACGACGAGAAGGGGCTCGCCTGGCCAAGTGAGGTCGCCCCATTTGACGCACAGGTTGTACTGCTATCTGCAGCGAAAGATCCGCGTGTTGATGCCCAGGCGGATATCCTCGAGAATGCCGCCTCAGCTGCAGGGCTCGAGCTCCTCATCGATGATCGCAGCGAGACACCAGGCGTGAAGTTTGCCGATGCCGAACTCCTCGGTGCTCCATGGACGATTACGATCTCACCGCGCTCACTTGATGCTGGTGGCGGAGAGCTGACCTATCGAGCAACTGGCGAGCGTATGGTCGTCGCAATTGAAGAACTCCCGGCAAAGATCGCAGCAGCAAAGCGCGCCGCACGCGAGGAGATTGAGCAGGCTCTTGCGGATCGCGGCTTCCCAGCGCATCTCGCCGGCGAGCCCCGCCGACCGTGAGTGTGGCCGCCAGGCCACTCATCCTTGCGCATCGAGGCCTGCACGGCTCCGCGAGCGATGCTCCAAAAGAGAACAGCTATGAGGCGTTTGCGGCGCTGCTTCGCGCCCCACTCGATGGGGTGGAACTCGATGTTCGCATTACACGCGATGGTGAGCCGGTCGTCATTCACGACGCGTCGCTTGCACGAACCCATGGTGACCCCCGAGCGGTGGTCGATCTCGATGCAGATGAGCTCACCGCCCTTGGAGTTCCGCGCCTTGCGGCGATTCTTCAACTCCTTCCGTCACCACTCTTCCTCGATATCGAGTTGAAGGTTCCACCAACACCGCTCCTCATCGAACAGATTCGGGGGACGCGAGGTGCTGCGGGCGAGCGGATGGTGGTCTCGTCGTTTGATCCCGCGCATCTGCGGCAGGTGGAGGCAGACGCCCCCGCATGGGAGCGTTGGCTGAACGTTGAGGCGGGGGATCCAGTTGCGGCTGCGCGTGCAGCACGCTGTCAGGGTGTTGCAGTGGCGCTGCCGCTTCTCTGTCGGCAGCTCTTCCACGAGGCCGCGCTCCACAAGATCCGCGTCGCAGCGTGGACGGTGCGTACGGAGCGTGATGTGGCGAGACTTGGGAGTGAGAGCCTTTACGCCGTGTGCGGCGAGGGCGAAGGTCTCTCGAAGATGCTCGTGAGTCGTTAACGCTCCTCTTTTGGCGCGCGGAAGAGTGATGGTGGTGCAAGCCAGATAAGTTCGCCACTCCCTGGCACAAATGGACGGGGAGCGTCGATGCGGAGCATGCTTCCCTTCGGGAGG
>JBJSXZ010000142.1:0-8564 GCA_046086645.1 Candidatus Limnocylindrus sp. | reverse complement strand
GCCGAACTCTTGCCCCACTACGGCATAGATATAGTCGTTCCAGGAATATGGGACAACGATCCCTCCTGGTTGCTGGCTCGATCCGATCCCCGTTCCGATCGGACCGCCAAGCGCCATCGCCATCAACCCTTGCAGTGTCTGATACGAGCTGCCCAGCGGATCAACGAATGGATCCATCCAGCCACCAAGCCGTGCTGATTGATACTCATTGAGCGCGATGCCGACAATGGCGGCGAGTGCCCCCGCAACGCCAATTGCCAAGACCCAGCGCAAGGAGATGCCAGCAGAGAAGAGGATGGAGAGACCGATCAACCCGAGTACGCCAGCAGTGCCAAGGTCTGGCTCGACAAGGACAAGGCAAACGGCGGTCGCAATTGCCAATATCAGGGGGAGGATTGTCCCGCGAACATCCGCGAGTGCGTGCCCGCGTTGGGAGAGCTGTGCTGCGAGGAAGACAACGAGTGCGAGCTTCGCCACCTCTGCCGCGTGGATGCTGACTGGCCCAAGATCAAGCGAGCGTCGCAGCCCACCATCGGTCGGAATGCCAGGGATCATGACCAATACAAGCATCACGAGCGAGAGCACGAGGAACGGGGTTGCGAGGACGCGCCAGCGACGGTAGTCGGTAGCCGAAAGGAAGAGGAGGCCTGCGCAACCGGCAGCGGCGTAGAGCAGCTGACGAGATCCTGTCGCAAAGGCATCATTGCTATTGAGCAGCGAGTTGAGTGCGGAGGCTGAGAAGACCATAAGCACGCCCACGCAGGTCAGGAAGAGCGCAGTCACCGTAATCCATGCGTCAGCAGCAGGGCGACGAATGCGCAGAATCGAATCGAATGGTCGCTGCGCAGGACGAAGCCTTCGTACCGATGCAGACTGCACGGGGCGCGCACCGCTCATTGCTGGTGGGCTCGGAGCGCGGAGCACGCGACTCATTCGTGCACCTCTGATCTCATTTGTTTCACTGCGTCACGGAATGCATCACCGCGCGCACCAAATGGGTTGTTGAACATGTCATAGGAGGAGCCGATCGGGCTCAGGAGCACGGTCGCGAGAGCCTCGCCCTCAAATCCTGGATTGATCTTCGCACCCAGGGCTGCACGCGCCAGATTAAGGCCGCGGCGAGCAGCATCGTCGATGGTTGCAGCACGCTCAATCGTGGTCACGCCAGCACTTCGGAAGCGCTGCTCGAGCTCGTCGGCAAGTTCACCGAAGAGGACCGCCCCGCTGCATCGCTCGCCGACGACGGCAGTGAGTGCTCGAAGATCCGCGCCCTTGCTCCGCCCTCCGGCCAAGAGGATGAGTGGCTTCCTGAACGTATTGAGTGCCGCAATGACCGCGTCTGGTTGCGTTGCCTGGCCATCATTGATGAACTGGATTCCATCGATGGTGCCAACTGGTTCGAGGCGATGCGGTACGCCCTTGAAGCCTGCAACCGCCTTGCGTATTGCATCTGGTGCAATTCCAGCCACGAGTGCGGCACTGACCGCAGCGAGCACGTTGCTGATGCTGTGGTCACCCGGCATCTGGATCTCGCCGACGGGCATGATTCGCCCGCCTGGCCCTGTCGCGGCGGCGCCACCGCCGTAGCGTGCCGCACGCTGGACACCGGCGGCAATGATCCATCCGTCGACGACACCGACCCCGCCAGGAAGCGGCGTGTCTCGACGATAGGTAACAGTTGCTACGCGCCCTTCGCCTGCGTACGAAGCCGTGACTGGATCGTCGAGGTTGACAATAAGTGTCCCCGCTTCGTTGATCAGCTCTGCAAGCCGCCGCTTGACACGCCGATACGCCTCCACCGAACCGTGGCGATCAAGGTGGTCGGCAGTGACATTCGTATACACACCAACATCAATCGCTCCGTACATCGTTGGCAGCTGAAGCTCGGAGAGCTCGAGGACGACGCGCACACTCTCGGGCATCTCCAGCGCTCGCTCAATCAGTGGCGCACCGTTATTGCCACCAAATGCAACTGGGTGCTGCGGATCGGTGGCGAGGATCGCCGCGAGGAGCGCACTCGTTGAGGTCTTTCCCTTCGTGCCCGTCACGCCGATTCGCCAGCGATTTCCGAGGAGGCGACTTGTCCATTCTGGTTCGCTTATGAGGATCTTTCCGGGAGTTCCTGTCTCGCTGGTGAGCGCGAGTGCCGCCTTCGCGAACGCCGCAAGCGGCCCAGCAACGCTTGGCGCAACAGTCGGGAGGCCGAACGTCACAGAGGGGCTATGGACAACAAGATCTGCCTGCGCAAACAGCTCGGCAAGCTCGGTAGTATCACCAAGAACGGCACGGATGCCGAGTGGTGAAAGTGCTGCCCCAATCGCCTGAGTCTTCTCACTCGCCGAGCTGTCATGAATCGTGACGATCGCGCCAGCGGCATGCGCAAATCGCGCCACCGCCTCACCGGTTCGACCGGCACCAAGCACGAGGAGCTGTGCGCCGACAAGGCTTCCCGCACGCACGGCATCAGCCTCGAGATCGAGCAGCCGGAGCGTGTGGCCCATCTCGTTACACCTGCCCGCGAGTTGCAAGGAAGATGACGATACTGATCACCCCGCCGATGGCGCCAACCACCCAGAAACGGAAAGTAATTTGCGTTTCTGCCCAACCCATCTTTTCAAAGTGGTGATGGATCGGTGTTTGCGTAAAGATGCGTCGTCCGAACAGGCGCTTGCTGATGTTCTGCACAATCACAGAGCCCGTCTCGATCACGAAGATCACGCCGATGAACGGGAGGAGAAGCACATGGCCCGTCACCAAACCAGTCACGGCGAGGGCGGCGCCGAATCCGAGCGCACCAGCGTCTCCCATGATGATCGCAGCCGGGTGAATGTTGAACCAGAGGAAGCCGACGAGGACACCAGCGATAAGCGAGCAGACAATTGCCACGTTGAACTGGCCTGGTGCATTGAGCAGCGCGACCACCATATAGCTCAACCATGCGAAGACCATCGTCCCGCCGGCAAGCCCATCAAGACCGTCGGTAAGGTTCACGCCATTACTCGTACTGATAATCGCTGTGACCGCCAATACGATCCACGGAACAACGCCGATGCTCACCTCGCCGACAAACGGGACGACGACGCTCGAAAAGGCAAAGTGCTGCTGAAGATAGATCGCGGAGATCACCGATACTGCAAGCTGCCAGGCGATTTTCATCCGGGGTGAGATCCCGTCGCCCGTGCGCGCGTTCAACCAATCGTCGAATGCACCGAGGAGGCCGACGCCCAACAGGGCAAGCAGGATTGCATACGTTGACGCGTCGACAGCATCGAGAAGAAGTGCGAGCGAGATGACGACTGCGACGAGGAGGAGGCCACCCATCGTGGGAGTGCCTTCTTTGACGATGTGGTGGTCGAGGCCGTAGTCACGCCGAATGCGCTTGCCAAACCCTGAATGCTTCAGCAGGCGCAGATAGGCAGGCATCACAAATGCAACACACGCGAACGCAAGGACCAGCGCCTGGACAATGGCAATCATTGCGTCACCCCGCCGAGCTGCTTCATGAGCATCTCAACCAGTCGCTCGAGTCCAACGGAGCGCGAAGCCTTCACGAGGACGGTGCTGCCTGGAGCCACTCGGTCGCCGAGCATCCCTGCCGCTGCCGCTAGTCCAGCCGCGTCGACCGGAAGGCGCAAGATTTGCTCAACGCTCATGCCCCCTGCACGGGCACCCTCGGCAATCCCGTCGGCCTCGCTCCCCATCACGATGAGCATCGCGAGGTCCGAGCTGGCGGCAGTGCGGCCGATCGCCTCATGCGCAGCTGCAGACCCGTCGCCGAGCTCGCCCATGGCACCCAGCACAGCGAATCGCTGCCCCGTGCATGCCGCCAGAGTGGCAAGCGCAGCGGCCATGCTTCGTGGCGCAGCGTTGTAGGTGTCGTCGATAACGCGCACTCCGCCCGCCAGTAGCGTTGTCGCTCGACCAGACGGCAGAGTTGCACTGTGTAAACGCTCGCCCGCGATCGTCACCGACACACCGCATGCCTGGGCAACAGCGATCGCAAGTGCAGCAGCCTGGGCAAAATGAGCACCAAACACCGGCAACTCAAGCCGCACCTCTCCCTCCGTCGTGGCAAGGAGCACGCGTGTATGCGAGCTCCGCTCAATGAGGTGCGCGTCGAGAATGGCGACATCGGCATCTGCCGCGCGACCTGCAGTACGAACACGTGCTGGGCCACGGCTCCCCATTGCGACCACTCGTGGATCATCTGCTGCAAGTATCGCCTGGCCGTCGGCGGGGAGCGCGGCGATCAGTTCGCCCTTGCCGCTCTCGATCGCAGCAATCCCGCCAGCCCGTTCAGCGTGCACCGCATCGACAGCCGTTACCACGCCAATGCGCGGCTGCGCGATAGCGCACAACGAGCGGATATCACCGAGCACATACATCCCCATCTCGGCGACAAAGCGTGTGGCCGCATCGGGGAGATTCAGGAGCGCGAGCGGGAGGCCGATCTCGTTGTTGGCATTCCCTGGTGTTGAATAGCAGCCCTCCGCTTCCCCGCCGAGCGCGGCTGTGATGAACTGTTTCGTTGTCGTCTTCCCTACTGAGCCAGTGACACCAATAACCTCGAGGTCGAAACGCGCACGCCATGCCGTCGCTGCTACTCCGAGGGCGTGCAGCGCATTAAATACAACCACGACCGATGCGCCTACGCTCTTTGCTGCATCATCGAGAGCGCGAAGCGCTTCCGCCACCTCGGCGCTCTCGCTCCCGTCTGCGCGGGAGATCACCACAGCTGCAGCGCCTGCTTGGAGTGCAGCCACGGCATGAAGGCGGCCATCGGTCCGAGCGCCAGGAAGTGCAAAGAAGGCGCAACCTGGTGTGTTGCCGATGAGGCGTGAATCGACCGATGCGCCACGAATCTTTCGTGCGCCGGGCACCCGCACCTCGCCATTGAGAAGCGCCGCGAGTTCCACCCCGTCCACCGCGAGTGGCCCGTTAATGCGACGTCCGACGGATGTCTGCACGCTAGCCTCCCCACGCTTCGCGTCGAGTGGGGAGAGAGACCCCGCCCACCGCCGGTGCCACCGGAGCGGAGGGTCCCGGCGACCCGGGGTAGGCGGGGGAAGTTGAACGGCTGTCAGAGACAGCCGCGGGTGTGATGCCGTAAACGGAGATGATGTCTTGCGCGACGCGACGGAAGAGTTCCCATGATTCAATCTTGTTCTGCCACCAGCCAACGGCCATGTGCTTCGGCGTGGCGTGATGAATGGTCGTCGCAATTACGTACTCGGGTGCCGTACGGCCGAACCAACCAATAAACGTGAAGTTGAAGTGCTCCTGATCGTATGCGCCCACACCGTTCTTCGCATCGGGCATCCAGATTTGTGCCGTGCCAGTCTTGCCGCCGTACACGAAGGATGGTATCGCTGCCGCCTGTCGGTAGAACGGTGCAATCTGCAAGACGCTCGAGGTCATCTGAATCATTTGTCGAGATACCGCTGGTGTCGTTGCCGTCCCTCGCACAGTGATCGGCGTTGGTACGCCATTGACCGCGGCAACCACGCGCGGTCGAACGAGTACGCCACCGTTGACGAGTGACGAGTAGAACGTTGCCAGCTGCATGAGGGTCACGCCAACACCTTGGCCGAAGGAGGCGTTTGCAAGATCGATCTGGCGCCATCGTGTCTCTGATGGATCGCGAACTATCCCCTGGCTCTCACCAGCAAGGTCAACACCGGTCCTCCCACCAACGCCGAAGCGTAGCCAGGTGGCGTAGAGGCGATTGGCCGCGGCTGTCGTTGTATCACCGAGACTAAGCGCTACCTTGGAAAAGACGATGTTGCGGCTATAGGCGAGTGCCTCCGTCATCGAGATCGGGCCACGCGACTTGAGGTCCGAATTGCGCACGCGTGTTACCCCATTGTCAAGGTAGAGCACCCGCTCATCGTTATAGATCGTAGACGGCGAAGCGACCCCATCTTCCAGCGCCGCTGTGGCGGTCAGCGACTTCATGACCGAACCGGGCTCGTAGACAGAGCTAATGACGGGATCCATGAATCGACTCGGGTCGCGCTCAGCGGTAACCCCATATGAGTTTCCATCGAATGAGGGCCACGATGCAGAGGCGATTACGGCGCCCGTGTAGGGGTCCATCACAACCATGCTCACAGAGTCAGCAAGGTCGGCGACGCCTGCGACCGCAATCTCCTGCTCGACCATCGACTGAATGCGCGCGTCAATACAGAGCTGCAGATCGACACCAGGGTGTCCGGCCGCGACCTCAACCGTATTCAGGTTGCCACTCGTGTCGCGACTGACATCTGTCACCCGTGCGGAGCCTGCAAGCGCCTCGTCGTAATAGCCCTCAACGCCGTACTGGCCAAGCCCGTCTGAATTGACGAACCCAAGGACCTGGCTTGCGAGGCTCGTGCCTGGGCTCCCACCAGGCTGTGGATAGCTTCGAAGTCGTACCTGTTCGAGGGAGAGTCCGGTTAGTTCACCACTGCTCACCGCCGATTGAATGCGCTCCGCTGCTGCATCATCGACCCCTGGATGGATCGTCACGCGTGTTCGGCCAGACTCTAGGAGCGCGCGGATGCGCTCGCTATCCCCCGCCTCGCCGCCGATGAGTTCAGCAAGACGCGCGGCCACCACAGGGCGCTCGCTCGCACTCATGCGGCTTGGAAGTGCCGTGAGACGATAGCGTATTACCGTTGTCGCAAGCACGACTACGCCGCTGCTGTCTGTGATCGTCCCGCGTGGGGGTGACTGCACGATGCTTGATGACGCTTGGGATGCGGCAGCGGCGAGGAGCCGGTCACGCTCGATGACCTGCCACTGCACGAGACGGGCGAGGCAGACGATTGCAGCAAGTGTGATGAGCGCAGCGGTGACTTTCGTGCGCGGGCGTGAGTCTGTTCGGACGACCAGATTGGTTAACCTGCTCTGCGGCACGTTGTTCACTGTGGCGCCACCACGAGCGGATCGGTGAGTTGCGTAATCCCAAGGTCGAATGCCTGGCGCCGGACCGCAGGCTCTCTCCCGAGTCGACTTGTATCCTCATTGCCGAGCCGTACTTGTTCGAGGATACGAATCTGCTCGTCGTGCAGCATGTTCATGGTTGCTGTTGACGTAGATGCAGCGATGCTTGGGACAAGCAACAGCATGAGCGCGAAGAATAGGCCGATCACCGTTGTCACGGCACGCGATGTGCTCGCGCCGAAGATATCGTTCTGCTCAGTTGCTCGCCACGATGAGACCCCAATACGACCACGCGGCCGTGCGCCTGGAACAACGGCGGTGCGAGGAGCTATGCCTCCTTGAGAGGTACGAATCCCTGGGCGGAGCGAGCCGCTGCCCGGAGCCGCGTTGGGGAGTGGCTGAAAGGTAGCCCGAATCACAGCGCGCTGTCGGGCAATGGTGGCTGCGTGACCACTCGACATGCGCGGTTCAAGCGGCGTTGCGGTGAACTGGATGTTGCGCAGCGGGCGACCGATTGCTGTCATGCGGCCACCGCAAGTCGCTCTGCGACGCGCAATTTCGCACTCCGGCTGCGCGGGTTCTCGGCAATCTCTTCGGGGCTTGCGGTAATGGGCTTCTTGTTGACAAGGCGGATCGTGGGCTGCAGGCCGCAGGCGCATGCTGGTAGCCGTGGCGGGCAGATGCAGCCACGAACTGCAGCGGCGAAGGCCTGCTTCACAATACGATCCTCAAGCGAGTGATACGTCAAGACTGCCACTCGTCCGCCGACGGAAAGTCTGCTCAGCGCTGCTGCAAGCGCAATGCGAAGTGCCCCCAACTCGTCGTTCACGGCGATCCGCAGCGCCTGGAAGACACGGGTGGCTGGATGAATTCGCGATGGAGGGCCATAGCGCTTTGGGACCGCCGCCTCAACGAGTGCTGACAGTTGTTCGCTCGTTGTAATCGGCGCGGTTGCACGCGCCGCAACGATTGCTCGCGCAATGCGTGGTGCATATGGCTCTTCTCCATAGTTGCGAAAGAGCGCCTGAAGTTCGCGCACATCAAGATATCCAAGGAGGTCTGCTGCGCTCTCGCCGCGTGATACGTCAAATCGCAAATCAAGCGTGCCGCCAGCACGAATGCCGAATCCACGTGTTCGATCTACCAGTTGATCAGAGGAGAGGCCGAGATCGAAGATCACTCCATCTACCGCGTCGAAGTCAACCGCATCGGCTGCTTCGCTCAACCGCGCACTGCTCCCGTGGAAGGTTCGTAGTCGATCGCCAAATGTAGCGAGGCGATCACGCGTTGCTTCGATCGCCTGTGCATCTGCATCGATGCCGAGGACGACGCCATCTGGGCTCGACGCAGTAAGGATTGCCTCTGTGTGGCCACCGCCGCCAAGGTTCGCATCGATGTAGCGCCCGCTCCGGTGCACCGAGAGAGCCTCGAGTGTCTCTTTGAGTAATACGGGGCGATGGACCGTCGCGCCCGTTGTCATCAGAACCCAAGCCCCTCGAGCTGCGATGCAAGTGCATCGGAGGATTCCATCCCGCCGCGATAGGTATCCCAGCGTTGCGGCGTCCAGATCTCTGCATGATCGCGTGCGCCAACCACCATCGCCTCCGCGCCCAGTTGACCCCAGGTGCGCAAGGTTGCTG
>JBJSXZ010000141.1:0-5491 GCA_046086645.1 Candidatus Limnocylindrus sp. | reverse complement strand
CGCTCCCATCAATCGTCACGGCGATCGTGACGCCAAGTGCGGGTATACGTTGCAGCGTTGTTGTCGTCCCTGGGAATCCACCGGTATGGCCATACGAGCGAAGATTCCCAACGAACCCGCGCTGCACCATCGATCCGTACGTATAGATGAAGAACCCGCCGCCGCCTAACGCAGGACCATTGACGTCGAGTGAACGCTCCCCTTCAATGAGTCGGTTCCCCCAGAAGAGTTCTGCAAACCGTGCAAGGTCACGTGGTGATGACATCATGTCGCCAGCCCCTCGTGTTACACGTGCGAGAGACGGCGTTGGACCCCAGCCAGCAACTCCTCGCGACCGAACGCGCCCATGTGCGTACCAGTGGCTTCGCGCGGCACCCACCATGGGTGGGATTCCCGTGTCGCGCAGCTGCAGTGGATCAAGGAGGAGCGTCTGCAGGAGCTCTCGCCATGGGCGACCCGTTGCCGCCTCTGCAGCAAGGGTCACGAGGGTGAATCCTGAGTTCGAATAATCGAATGTCCCTCGCGGGCCAAACTCCACATCGCGAACTGCGGTCGCAGGCGTGATCTTGCGATTCGGATGACGCATGAGCCAACTCCAATGCCAGCCAGTGTCGTTGAGCCAATCGCCGATTCCAGACCGATGACGAACGAGGTCTTTGATCGTTGCGGTTGGGTCTACAGATGCGTAGGGGACGAGTGATTTCGCCGTCGTTGTGAGGGGGAGAATGCCGCACGCGTCGAGGAGAAGGGCTACGGCAGTCGTGAAGCTCTTGCTGATGCTTGCTAGCGGAAACGGTGTAGAGGCGAGAATCCGGCGCCCATTTGAGCGATCTGCCCACCCGGCGTCGGTAAGAATCTCGCGGCCATCGTCCCAACGCACCGCGGCGGAGATCCCAGGGGCGTCCGTTTTCGGCGAGGCACGCCAATCGGCGACAGCTGCGGTGACCTTCGCGACATCAACAGGATTTGCGAGTCGCGGCGCCGGAAGCTGGACCGGGCGGGCGGCGCAGTTGCGCCAATCGACCGTTGCTCGAGCAGGCACGGGCCGCCCGTGCGCCAGCGCGCTCGCCATCACCACCGCGATGGTCACGAGGCGTAGAACCTTGTTGGGCATGTGCATAGTCTACCGATGCACTCCTAAAAGCAAGGAAGCAGACTAATCTCTCCGCATGGGATTTCGCCTCTTCCGCAGGATACGCATTGCGCCCGGCCTGGGAATCAACCTTAGTAAGAGTGGCATCTCACTCTCCGCTGGAGTGCGCGGTGCACGGGTGACTATCGGTCCACGCGGCGTGCGGCGAACCGTTGGCATTCCAGGGACGGGTATCTCGTACACCTCTGCTGGCGCAAAGGCACCTAGGCGTCGCACCGCAGGAGATGAGCCCGTTGAGCAAACGGGGGAACCTGCTCCGGCAGGACAACAAGTGATAGACAGTGCGAGTCTTATCCCATTCCTCGTTACTGGGGTTGGCATGATGCTTGGCGTCGCGCTCCTGCTTAGTGCACTCGGCCTCATTCGGTGCCAACTCCGGTAACTCCGATCCTTCTCCAACCGCTGATCCGACGCCAACACCAGCGCTCTCGCTTACCGTGCAGATCGCGCAAGCATCGTTGAACGCCGCTCCAGGGGCGCGAGTGAGCCTTGATATCGAAACGCTTGCTGGCGCACGATGCACCGTGAAGACACGTGGGGCACAACTCCAGCCGGCACGAGCGGATGCATTTGGTGCCGTCTCATTCCACTGGCGTGCAGTGGAGACTCGAGGTATCTACACGGTCTATGCGCGTTGCGCACTTGGAAACGAGTCACACACAAGTACGATCACCCTGCGGGTAAGGTAGCGAGCGACTACGAGTTCGCGCGGAACGAGCCGAACTGCCACGGATCGACCTGCGCAAGTCGATCGGATTCAGGGAAGAGCTCCAAGCGATGCTGTAGCGGAGTCCAGTCAACTGCACCAGACCAGCGAGTGCCGAGATAGTGCCGAATGTCGGCTAGAAGCTCCTCGTGTGGAAGTTCATCAGGCACACGAAGGCCTTCGTTCGGGTGCCGCAGCATCCAGCCAATCGCAGCAATGACCGATCCCGCAACCTGCAACGTGGTCGCCGAGTGTCCAGGAAGAATCGCGCGGGCCTCACTAATTGAGAGCAGCGAGCCGCTCCACCAGGCCTTCAGCGGGTGGCCGAGAAGTAAGACACCGAGGCGGTCTTCGCCAGTGGTGATCTCATTATTTAGGAGCCTGAAACGATCGGGGTGTGCCCAGTTTCGCCCGCGCAGTTCGTGCACAGAGGCGATGGCCGAGTCTGATGGACAGTACGCGTAGTAGACCGTTGGGCGATATCGCGCGACGCCGTCTCCCCCGTACACGGTCAGGTGCTCGCTCATCGTGAATGCCTCGCCGTGTCGGATCAACATGCCGATTGATTCACTGCCGCCACTCACGGCTGTCTCTGTCGTAGCGCCAGGAACCCAGGTGCGAACATGCGTCTCCATGCCGGCCCGCTGTATAAGGATCTGGTTGCGCGGCCCATCACCTGTGTGTGAAATCGCACGAACAGGGAGCGTTCGCTCATGCGTACCCCACCCGAGCTCTGCAGGCGCAATCCCCTCTTCGTAGAAACCTTCACCCGACCAGGTGTTCACAAATTCGCCGACCTGCTTGGGTTGGTCGGTGAGTTGTGTATCGCGTTCAGCAATTTGAATGACCTTAACGCCCGAAGCCTCCGCGATTTGCGCATAGGCACCATCGGCAAGTGCCGATTCAAGCGCGCGTTGTGAGTCTCCAATGAGTAGGCCCTGCGCAAGGAGCTCTGCACCGAGTTTCGTTAGCGCGTATTTAGCCTCGTGACTTACCCAGCCAGGGTTTGCACCATGCTCAACGATGGCGCTTGCGCCATCGTTGCGACCCCATCGTCGCATCATTGCCCGCAGCCCCATGTGTCGGTGGTAGAGCGTTCGTGTCTGCGGTGGCTGATTTGCGACGTCTTCGTATGGGTCCCATGCTTCAACGCTCGTGTTCAGATACCTGACTCCGTGCTCGCGGCACCAGTCGATGATGGTTGCTGCATCGATGTTCCACGCAAGATCTAGCAGGATGTCACCAGTGCTGACACGCGCCCCGAGAAATTCATCGAGGTTCTCGCGCGTCACAGCAGTCTGCTCGTAGGTAACTCCGGCGGTGATGGAATCAGCGACGCGGTGCCGGTTGTCGACCATCTCGACGATCCGAATCTGGTTCGGCGCCATCCGCACGTCGCGAATCAGCAGCGGCACGACCGCCTGGCCAATTGAGCCGCAACCGAGCACGAGCACCCGCGCTGGGCGGGCCTCACCGGGGGCAATGAGCGCGTCGGAGTCGTTCACTTAGGAGGAAATCTTACTCCGTCTCGGCTGGTGGGGCTACCTCGGCATTCGACTCGCGGATGATCATCCCCGCCGCAACGGTGCGATTGGTTGACTCATCGATGAGGATGAACCCGCCTGTCTGCCGGTTTGACTGGTACTCGTCAACAAAGAGTGGCTTCGTCGTGCGCAGGCGTACCCGGCCGATCTCGTTCAAGGCGAGCCCCCCAACCCCTTCCACGCGGTGGAGGGAGTTGATATCGATGCGATAGGCGATCTCCTTGACCACTGCTCGGGCTGTTCGGGTCGTGTGCTTGATCCCGTACGTTTTTCCAGGGGTGAGCGCGGCGCTCTCGTCCATCCAGCAGATCTGCGCATCGAGATCCTGAAGGACTGCGGGTGCGTTCGCGGGGCGGCAGAGCATGTCGCCGCGGCTAATGTCGATCTCATCCTTCAGGGTGACAGTGACCGCCATCGGCGGGTACGCCTCTTCGAGTGGGCCATCTGCAGTTTCAATCGTAGCGATCGTCGTCTCCTGGCCGCCCGGGAGGACACGTACCTTGTCGCCCGGCTTCAGCACGCCAGAGGCGACGGTGCCCGCATAGCCACGATAGTCACGCGTCTCGTGCGACTGCGGGCGCACGACATATTGCACGGGGAATCGAACGTCGACGAGATTTCGATCGCTCGCAACATGCAGTCGCTCGAGGTGGCTGAGAAGTGGCGCGCCGTCAAACCACGGCATGTTTACCGAACGCTGCACAACGTTATCGCCACTCAGCGCTGAGAGCGGAATAAAGGTGAGGTCGCGCACGCGCAACCGTGTTGCGAACTCTGTGCACTCAGCTCGGATGCCCTCAAACACGCTCTCCGACCAATCGACGAGGTCCATCTTGTTCACGCAGACGATCATGTGTGGAACACCGAGGAGGCTGGCAATGAAGGCGTGACGACGACTCTGCTCGGTCATCCCCTTGCGCGCATCAACGAGGACAAGTGCGACATCTGCGGTCGACGCGCCCGTCACCATGTTGCGGGTGTACTGCGTGTGGCCCGGCGTATCGGCAATGATGAACTTTCGCTTCGGTGTCGCGAAGTATCTATACGCAACGTCGATGGTAATTCCCTGCTCGCGCTCTGCGCGTAGACCATCGGTGAGGAGTGAGAGGTCCGTGTACTCGTGACCGCGCTCGCGGCTAACGCGCTCAACCGACTCGAGTTGGTCGGAGAAGAGCGACTTCGAGTCGAAGAGAAGGCGCCCGATCAGGGTGCTCTTCCCATCATCAACAGAGCCGGCGGTTGCAAACCGAAGCAGGTCTGCCTCCATCAGAAGTAGCCCTCCTTCTTCCGATCTTCCATAGCCGCCTCTGACACCTTATCGTCGCCGCGCGTTGCGCCACGCTCGGTCACACGTACTGCTGCAATCTCGGCAACGACCTTCGCGACGGTATCGGCGGTCGACTCAACAGCAGCTGTGAGGTTTGCGTCGCCCATCGTGCGATAGCGCACCGAGCGAAGCTCAGAACGCTCGCCCGACTTAAGCGCAACAAATTCATTCACTGCGTAGAGCATGCCGTCACGGATGACGACCTCACGCTCTGAGGCGAGGTAGAGCGACGGGATCTCGATCGCTTCGGATTCAATGTACGACCAGATGTCGAGTTCGGTCCAGTTGGAGAGCGGAAAGACGCGAATGCTCTCGCCGGGAAAAACCTTGCCGTTGTAGAGGTTCCAGATCTCCGGTCGCTGGTTCTTCGGATCCCACTGGCCAAACTCATCACGGAATGAGAAGACGCGCTCCTTGGCGCGAGCCTTCTCCTCGTCGCGGCGTCCGCCTCCAAACAGCGCGTCAAACTTCTCGCGCGCTGCGGCCTCAAGCAACACGGGGGTTTGGATGCGATTACGCGAGCCATTCGGCTCCTCCTTCACCAAGCCTCGCGCGATCGCGTCTTCAACCGATGCGACAACAAGTCGGAGGCCGAGTCGATCGACCCAGCGATCGCGGAGCTGCAAGACTTCTGCAAAATTCAACCCTGTGTCAACGTGCATGACAGGGAACGGAATCGGTGCGGGGGCGAACGCCTTGCGTGCAATATGGAGCATCACGATCGAATCTTTGCCGCCTGAAAAGAGGAGGCAGGGGCGCTC
>JBJSXZ010000140.1:0-7594 GCA_046086645.1 Candidatus Limnocylindrus sp. | reverse complement strand
CTCGGGCGCGATGCCGAGGCCGCAGATGCACTCTCCACGGCGATCGATGTGGGAGACCGCGAGACGCGTGGGCTTGCCTTGCGACGACTTGCGGCTGCACGTGTTCGCACAGGCGATCTTGCTGAGGCGCTCGAACTCTATCGACGTGCGGAGCACGATGCGCCGAACGATGCAGCACGGGCAGAGATCGCCTCGCGGATCGGTTGGCTGGCAAAGGAGACCGGCGCCGGGAGTCTCGGCTCGCGGATTCGCTCGCGCATTGCATTCAGCCGAGCGCGCGGGTCCGATCCGTTCGGCTGGGTGCCGCTGCTCCTGGTCATCGTCACCGGCGCCTTCTCGGTGGCGTCGTTTCTTTACGATCCGCTTTTAAGCGCTCTCGCGCTCGTAAAAATCTATGGTGGCTACGACTACCTTTCCGTAGAGCCGTGGCGACTCCTTACCGTCACGCTCGTGCACGCCAACCTGCTGCACTTGCTCTTTAATCTCTTCGCACTTGACCTCGGGGCGAAGCTGATCCAACGGTTGTATGGAGGGCAGCGGCTCGTCATTTGGTATCTCATCGGTGGAGTTGGCGCCTCACTCGCTAGTGCGATCGTCGCCCCGGATTCACCCACGGTTGGTGCATCGGGTGCGATCTTCGCCCTCTTCGGCATTGCGCTCGGAGCCGAGTGGGCGCATAAGCCACTCGTTGAGCGCGGCGTCCGCACTGCACTTGGTCAGATCGGCGGGCTCATTCTTGTGAACATCGTCTTCGGTCTGAGCTCCACCCTCATTGGTGGAGGAATCGACAATGCCGCCCATTTCGGCGGGCTGCTTACCGGACTTCTCCTTGGCGCGATGATTCCACCGACACGCGCGGAGGCGATGCGCCGTCGATGGAGTGCAGCACTCGGACGGCGGGGCGGCGAGGCGCTCGTCACGGGCGGGTTGGTGCTCGCCCTCGCAGTGCTCTACTTCAACTGGGCAGCGCTCGCGCTCTTTCGCCTGACGCTGCCGATTTAATGTTCGCAACGCTCCTCGACCCTGCTGCATTCGCCGCACAGCGCGAGGATCAGCTTGCCCTTGTCGCGTCACTGGGTGGGCCGTTCTTCACCGACAACGTCGACGATGGCGCCGTCGCCCGCGCTTTCGGCCTGCAGATAGCCCTCGTCGTTGACGCGCCAGACGGTGCGATCGACGTGCGTGATTGCGAACGGATTCTGGCATTCGCGCCTGATATCGTCGCCGTGCGTCTTCCTGACCTGCGCGAAGTCAGTGTTCGAGCGCGGCGCATCCAGCAACTTGCCGGCTCGCTGAGCAAGCTGGTAGGCCTTCACCGCCTGCTCCTCGCACTCGAGACACCACTCGCAGCACTCACTCCCGCCGAATGGTCGCAGCTCCCCATTGAGAGCCTCGCGATTGATCCGATCGGTGATCCCGATGCGTGGCGTGGCGCCGCAACGCTTCCAGGTTCCTGTGGGCTCATCCTCGGCCTTATCCCACCACCGGGTGGCGGCACGCCCGCCTCTACGGAGGTGCTCCTTTGGGGGATGCGCTATGCCGCATCACTCGGCGCGCGCGGTGGTGAGCGGGTTGGGATTGCAGGGCTGCCACACCGCGCCGGTGGGGTTGCTCCTGTACGCAACGTCGCTGATTCCGCAGCGCGCGTAGCGCGATTGAGTGATCTGCTTCGGCTGAGCAGTGCCGATACAAAAACGCTCCGAGCGGAGCTCGACCCACGGTCGTTTAGCCCTGCGGCAGATCGACTTGCCGCACGTCATAAAACTGGGAAGGCGTGAGATGAGTGTGGAGTTGCTCGTCTCGCCAATCGGACCACTGCGTACGAACGTTGCCCTCATCGGCGACACGGATCGGCGGGAGGCGATCGTCATTGACCCGGCGATCCCGTCACTGGCAGACCTTGTCGCCCGTCTCGCCGAGCGAGAGTGGCGCTTGATCCTCGCGCTCGTAACGCATGGCCACTGGGATCACACGGGTGAACTCGCCGCACTTGCGGAGCATGTCCAGCAACATGAGGGACGTGCACTCCCCATTGGGGTGCATGAGCGAGATCGCCATCGACTCGAAGATCCGCGACCGCTTGCTGCGCCGTTTCCCATTCCCGCTGTCATCCCGACGCGCGATCTCGCAGAAGGCGATCACATTCGTACAGGAGAGATCGACCTTGCAGTACTTCACACGCCCGGCCACACGGAGGGCTCAATCTCGCTCCACGATAGGGCGGCTGGCGTGCTCTATAGCGGCGACACGCTCTTTCGCGGCGCATGGGGCCGCACGGATCTACCGGGCGGCGATGCGGTGGCGATGCTTGACTCACTCCAGCGACTCGCGGGCCTTGATCCAGCGACGCGTGTGATTCCGGGGCACGGGCGTGAGACGACGATCGCTGCGGAGCGAGCGTGGATTTCGAGTGCGATGCGCATTGGCCACCTTGGGAGACTCCACCAGTGAACAGGCCAGCAGAGGTGGCCGCCCTCCTGCCGCTCCTCGCGGGAGAGAAGATTGATCCCAGTCTTGCTGTGCACCTGACCCTCCTCCTTGATGCGGGCTGCTCGCTTCTGGTTGCTGGGCCGCGTGAGCCGGGCTTACAGGGCGAGATCGCCGCAGCGTTTGCTACCGCCTCACCGCGAATCCGTGCTGATGAGTCGCGTGCAGAGATCGCTATTGGCGCTGGCCACAGCTTCTCCTGGCTGGCAGACCCCGCTGGCATCGGCTGTGTCGTGGAGGGCGCGGGTTCTGCACCACGGGCGCCGCGCGAGGTGCGCCTCCGCATGCATGAGATCTTTACTGCACCCGAGCCTGCGACGGTACGCACAACGATCCGCGCGCTTGCGCGGGGCTACGCGCTGATTGCCGACGGGCGCGCTGCAAGCCTCGCGGAGATTCTCGACAAGTTGCGCTCGGGCGCCTTCCGTGTCCCGGAGGCCGACATTCGCCGCATCGCCATCGTCGTAGTCACGGATGAGGTGCGAGTAACGAGCTGCCACCTCCTGCAGCCAAGCGAGACGGGGAGCGCCCGCCCGCCCACACTCCTCTCAGCATGGGATGCAGATCAGCAGGGCTGGGATGACTTTGCCTGGGCCGCGATCCCTGAGCTGGCAGAGCGCTGTCGCCGTACGCATGCGGAGTACGCTGCGCAACATGCCGCACGCCTCGCTACGATCAGCGTATGACCCACGTAGCGAGCTCGCCCGCAGACCTGCTCCAGCAATTGCGCGCCTCACTCGAACTCACCGCTGATGGCTCGCTGCGCATCGTCGATGCTCAGCGCCTCCAGCACGAGGGTGCGGCACTCATCGCCTGGAGCGCCGCGTTCTCTCCCGACGAGCCAACCATCCGCGCTGCGCAATGGCTCGCTCGTGCTGCTGCGAGTGCAGTGGGTGTCGAGAGTGCAAGCATCGCCCCTCTCTACGCAGCGCGCGCCGCTGGAAAGTACGAGGGACTCAGTGTCCCTGCTATCAACCTGCGCTCTCAAGTCTTCGACATGACACGGGTCGCGCTTGAGACCGCGGCCTCGATGAACGGTGGCGCACTGATCTTTGAGCTGGCGCGCTCGGAGCAAACCTATACGTTCCAGCGCCCTGCAGATTACGCAACGAGCATTTTTGCCGGTGCGATTGCAGCTGGGTGGCGCGGACCACTCTTCATCCAAGGTGATCACTACCAGTTCGTGCATAAGAAGTATCAGTCCGACCCAGAGGGCGTGGCGGCTGAGATCGCTCGCGCCTGCAGACTTGCGGTCGATGCGGGCTACCGGAATATTGACATCGACGCATCGACCCTCGTCGACCTGAGCCTCCCGACGGTTGCAGCGCAGCAGCGCGTGAATGCCGAACGAACTGCCGAGGCGGTTGCGCTCGTCCGTGAACTCGAACCATCAACGGTCGAGATCAGCATGGGCGGAGAGATTGGCGAGGTGGGCAAGTACAACTCAACGGCAGAGGAGCTTGCCGCCTATCTCGATGGATTCTCTGTTGATCTTGAGCGACGGCGGCCAGGTGCTCGCGGACTGCGAAAAGTGTCGGTGCAGACGGGCACAAGTCACGGGGGCGTGCCGCTCCCTGGCGGAGGCGTCGCCGAGGTGTCGCTCGATTTCAACGTGCTCGAACGCCTTGGTGCACTGGCACGTGAGCGCGGACTCGCCGGAGCCGTGCAGCACGGAGCATCCACGCTGCCAGAGGAACTCTTCCACCGTTTCCCCGAAGTTGGCACAGCCGAGATTCACCTCGCAACCGGCTTCCAAAACGCGCTCTATGACCACCCCGCATTCCCGGCTGAGCTGCGCGAGGAGATCGCTTCGTGGCTCGACGTGCATGCGGCCGATGAGGCGAAGCCAGGTGATACACGCGAGCAGTTCCTCTACCGCACCCGCAAGAAGGCGCTCGGCCCGTTCAAGCGCCAGCTCTGGGAACTCCCGCGTAGAGCGGAGATTCTCGACACACAACGCGAACGCCTGAAGTCGCTGTTTACGCAACTCGGCGTGACAGGGTCACGCGACCTGGTCGAGCGTTGGGTGCCAGCTGCAAATGAGCAGCTTCCACCGGCTCCCGATGAACTGATCCTCGTGCGCTAGTCCATGCGCGCTATGCGCGCATGATGCCGGCTGCGTCGAGCGATTCACCGAGAATCTTCAACGCAACATCGATCTCCTCCGCCGTTGTGACGAGTGGCGGAATTATTCGAATCACCTGAGCATACGATCCAGCCGACAAGAGGAGTAGCTTGCGCTTGTTCGCCTCGGCGATCACGCGCCTGACCGCTTCGGCATCGCCCACGCGACCATCGCCCTCACCAGGCTTGACGAACTCGAGGGCGAGCATAAGACCGAGTCCGCGCACGTCGCCAATCGCAAGTCGGCCTGCGGCGAGTGCACGGAGGCCTGCGAGCATCTGCGTTCCGCGCGCGGCAGCATTCTCGACGAGCTTCTCATCTTCCATCACGTCAAGGGTCGCGAGTGCGGCGGCGCAGGCGACGACATTGCCGCCGTAGGTGCCACCATGCGTTCCAGGTGCCCAGGTGGCGAGGAGATCCTTGCGCGCGATGATCCCGGAGAGCGGGAGGCCCGAGGCGATCCCCTTCGCCATGACGAGAATGTCTGGCTCAACGTTCTGGTGCTGCACCGCAAACATTTTTCCCGTGCGGCCGAATCCTGTTTGGACCTCGTCGACAATCAGGAGAATGCCAAGTTCACGTGTGATCTCGCGCAGGCGGGGGAGGAAGGAGGCAGGCGGCACCACATAGCCGCCCTCACCGAGCACCGGCTCGACGATGACCGCTGCCACATCGTCGGCGCTAGCAAGCGTGTGGAGGGTAAGGTCCCACTCCTCCTCCCAGCGACAGCTGCATCCCTTGCATGCGCCCGGTGCACCGGCAATGGCAGGGTCGCGCGGCGCCACGGGAGCACGGAAGCACGACGGGAATGCAGTGCTGTAGACGGAACCAGGGAGCGGCTCAAAGTGGCCGCGGTAGACGTTCTTCGCTGTTGTCAGCGCCATCGTTTGTGCGGTGCGACCGTGGTAGCCGCCGCGGAAGGTCAAGATCACGCGGCGCTTCGTTGCTCGCCGCGCGAGCTTAACCGCGGCCTCGACCGCCTCGGAGCCAGAGTTGGAGAGGAAGACGCCCCACGGCCCGCCGTCGAGGAGGCGGCTGAGGCGGTCATGTAGCCGGAGGCCCGGTTCGTGATAGACGATGTTCTGTTGGCCATGGATCAACCTCGTTGCCTGCTCGGCGATCGCTGCCGCAATCTTTGGATGCGCGTGACCAGTGTTCACCACGCCGATCCCCGAGGTGTAGTCGAGCCAGCGCTCGCCGCTCCGGTCGATGAGCCAGGATCCTTCGCCACGCTCCACGTCGACGCTGGCAGAACGGCCCCAGACGGGAGCGATCACATCGTGGTCGGGGATTGGACCGCGCGGTGCCAAGCTCATTACTTTAGGTTAGCGCGTCGGCGCTGCATGAGCGCGCCGATTGCAACGAGCGAAACGGTCACGACGAAGAAGAGCGTGGCAAATGCATTCACCTGGGGCGGGATCCCTTTCTGCACCTTCAGGTAGATGTAAACGGGGAAGGTCTGCACCTGTCCGGCGTTGAAGCGCGTGATCACGAAGTCGTCGAGCGAGAGCCCAAACGCGAGGACTGCGCTTGCAGCAATCCCGGGGAGGATGATCGGGAAGGTTACGCGCCAGAAAGTTTGCCATGGCGTCGCTCCGAGGTCGGCAGCTGCCTCCTCGAGGCGTATGTCGAAGCCCGAAAGGCGTGCCTTCATCGTGACGACGACGTAGCTCACGTTGAACATGACGTGCGCAAGGATTAGTGTGAACTCGCCGAGAGGGATGCGCAGCGTGACGAAGAGGGTGAGGAGCGAAGCGCCAAGGACGATCTCTGGCGTCGCGAGCGGCAGGAAGACGAAGAGGTCCATTGCCTTGCGGAAGCGAAACTCATAGCGCACGATCGCCATCGCCATGAGTGTTCCAATCGTGGTCGCAATCACGGTTGAAATCAACGCAATGCGGAGCGAGAGGCCGACCGCATCAACCAGTGTGGGGTCACGGAAGAGGGTGAGCCAGTTGTCGAAAGTGAATGATGCCCAGGCGTAATTTGAGCGCCCAACAGGGTCGTTGAAGCTGAAGAGTGCGACGGTCACGATCGGCATGAGGAGGTAGATGACCGCGAGTCCAGCGTAGATGGTGAGGAAGTGCGAACCGATTGCGCCTGGGATCTTCCGTAGGGTGCTCATCAGATCGCTTTCGAGGTGAGTTCGTCCGTGCCGAGGATCCGACCGTAGAGTGTGACACCCGCAAGGATGAGCACCATCAACATGAAGCTGAGGGCCGCAGCAGTTGGGTAATCGCGGACGACGAGGAATTGGCGCTGGATTACGTTGCCGACCATCGTTGCGGCGGGGTTGCCGAGGAGCTCGGCGTTGATGAAATCGCCAATCGCAGGAATGAACGTGAGCAGCGATCCAGCGAAAATTCCGGGGAGGGCGAGTGGGATCGTGATCCGACGGAAAGCCCCCCAACTACTGGCATACAAGTCCTGCGCCGCCTCCAGTAGTCGGCGATCAATCTTTTCCAGTGAGACATAGATCGGCAAGATCATGAACGGCACAAAGTTGTAGGCGATACCCGCTATCACCGCGAACGGCGTATCGAGGAATCGTGCTGAAGGATCGACGATGCCGATCGCCTTGAGCGGGCCGAGGACGATTGAGTCGTCGCCGAGGATCGTGCGCCATCCGATGGTGCGCAGGAGGTACGAGGTGAAGAACGGAGCGACAACGAGGAAGAGCAAGACGTTGCGCGCCCGTCCAGCCTTGAATGCGATGAAATATGCCAACGGGAAGGCGATGATGAAGCAGAGGAGGGTCGCCGCAAATCCGTACTGGATTGAGCGCACGTACTGCTCCTGGTACTTGCTCAGCGCATCGGTGTAGTTCGTCCAATTGTTCAGACTGAACGAAAAGCCCGTTTCAAGCGTGCCACTCCAGAAGCTGCTCGCGAACATTTGGATGTTTGGCGCAAGGTAGAACGAGACCAACCAGACGAGCCCAGGCGCCAAGAGCGTGAGCGGGACGAGCGCCGGGTAGCGTCGG
>JBJSXZ010000139.1:0-5377 GCA_046086645.1 Candidatus Limnocylindrus sp. | reverse complement strand
ACTGCTCGAGTTCCGTACAACGAGATTCCATCTCGGCCTCAATGTCCCGTGTTGCCTCTTTGAGTTTTTCTGTGGGTGTCACATAGTGCGTTGCTGGGTAGACCACCATCTCGCCACGGTCGGCAAGGATCTCGCCGGTGAGCGGATCAACCTCGGAGATGCGCTCTACCTCGTCGCCGAAAAACTCGAGCCGCAGGATCGTCTCTTCGCCGGCTGGTTGCACCTCGAGCGTGTCACCCCGGACGCGGAACTTCGCTCGGCCGAGCGTCGCATCATTGCGTTGATACTGTAGATCGACAAGGTGGCGCAAGACCGAATCGCGACGGTACTTGCCGTTCTTCCTGACACGAAGGACCGTTGCGCCGTAATCAACTGGCGCACCGAGCCCATAGATGCAGGAGACCGAGGCAACGATGATCGTGTCGCGACGCTCAAAGAGTGCCTTGGTCGCCGCATGGCGCAACTGGTCAATCTCATCATTGCGACTCGAATCCTTCTCAATGTAGGTGTCCGAGCGTGGGAGATACGCCTCTGGTTGGTAGTAGTCGAAGTACGAGACAAAGTACTCTACAGCGTTATCGGGGAAGAACTCCTTCAGCTCGGCATAGAGCTGTGCCGCGAGCGTCTTATTGTGCGCGAGTACCAGCGTTGGGCGCTGGACACGCTGGATAACGTTGGCGATGGTGAACGTCTTTCCGGTTCCCGTTGCGCCGAGAAGGACCTGATGGTGAAAGCCGGCGCTGAGCCCAGCGACAAGGCCCTCAATTGCAGTTGGCTGATCGCCTGTTGGTTGGAAGTCGGAGCGCAGGGCGAACGGGAGGCCCGCGCTCGGTATCCCGTCAGACGGCTGGATTGGCTCTCTCTCCATCCTGTGAGCATAGGGCGGCGATCGCCTCAGCTCCTGCCGCCGCAACATGTGCAAGGGATCCCGTGCCATCGATGTGCACCAGACTTGCCGCACGGAGCGCAGCAAGGTGCTTGGCCTGTGCGGAATCGCGCTCGACCGCATCGCGCTGCGACGCGCCACGTGCCACCGCGCGTGCGATGCGCTCCTCCCTCGGCAGGTCAACGAGCACGCATCCATCCAGCAGCGGTTCGAGGGGAGATCCGATAAGGGCGATCGCCTCGACGAGGAGGACGCGCGTGCCACTCGCGGTGGCGGCAGCGATACGCCCCCGAAGCTCTTCGGCTACGAGTGGCCACTGAAGCTCCTCGAGCTGCGTAAGGAGCGCCGGCGTGGCGAATGCAGCACGAGCGAGCAGTGCGCGGTCGAGTGAACCATCTGCGCGCACAGCAGCTGGATAGAGTGCAGCAATCTTTGACCGGAGTGGCTCGCGTGCCGCAACCTCTCGCACAAAGTCGTCGGCACTCATACTTTCTACGCGGCCACCAATGCGCTGTGAAAGTATTCCGTCACGCATCAGTGCTTCGACGAGCGTACTCTTCCCCGAGGCAGCTCCACCGCCGATGCCGATCACTCGAACCCGTGTGGCGCTCATTGAGCAATCTCTCCTTCCAACTCGAGCCATGCGTCTTCTGCGAGCTCAAGTGCCGCAGTGACATCGGCAAGTTCGGCACTTACACCAGCAAGTGCGGTGTAGGAAGAGAGTACCGCTGGGTCTGTCAGCGCACCCTCGAGCACAGCCTTGCGCTGGCGATGGAGGTCGAGGTCACCCTCAATTGCGGCTCGGCGTCGGCGCGCCTGCTCTTTGCTCAAACCGCGCGCGCGCGTCGCTTCGGGCTTCTGCGTTGCGGGCCGCTTTGCCACCGGAGTAGTGCGTGGTGAATCGACCTTGGCCTCTTCATGATCGCCAAGCCGGACCCCAAGTGCGCGATCCTCCTCTGCCGCGCTCCAGCCAGCCGCCACTGCCTTGCGCCATGCCGCATAGCCACCATCAAATCGCACGACACGTCCAGCATCCACCACCCAGAGTCCCGTACAGATGCGCTCCAACATTCTCCGATCGTGGCTCACCAAGAGGAGCGTGCGCTCACCCTCGAGGAGGAATCGCTCCAGTGATTCACACGCGTCCACATCGAGATGGTTAGTCGGCTCGTCAAGGAGGAGAAGATTTGCCGGCAAGAGGCCAAGGATTGCAAGTTCGAGGCGGCTGCGCTCACCACCGGAGAGCACTGCCACCTCCCTTGTCACCTCATCACCGCGAAAGAGGAACCGTGCAAGGTGCGCGCGTGCCTGTGCTGGCTCTACTGGAACCACGGCACGAAGCGCATCGAGGACGGTTGCGCCTTTAAGACCGGCCGCGCGAACTTGCGCAAGATAGCCAGGGACCACTCCAGCACTGACATCGAGGCTGCCACCGAGCGTAGGGATAATCCCCGCCACACTCTTCAAAAGTGTGGTCTTCCCGGCGCCATTCATTCCGACAATGCCAATTCGCTCTCCTCTGCTGAGGAGCAGGCTTCGTACTTCGGCGATCGGCACACGTTGGGGTTCACGGTAGCCGACGACCGCATGACGCACCCGCACCAGCTCGGCTGGGCCGCGGCTTGCACCCATTGTTGCAATGCGCATTGTTGCCGCCCGGCGCTGCGCTAATGGTGGCTCGATTGCGGCAAGGCGGCGCTCGTGCTCGTGCATCTTTGCGTATTTTCGATGACTCCGATACGTCTGGATCAACTCATTCTCGCGTGCAATTTCCTTTGTCCGCGCCGCCGCGTCACGCTCTGCACCTTCGTCTACGGCTTCGCGCTGGCGCGCATAGTCGCTGTACGCGCCACGGAAACGGGTGACCCGATGGTCGCGCACTTCCCAGACGCGCTCAATGACAGCATCAAGGAAGGTTCTATCGTGGCTTGCAACGAGGAGTGCCCCCTTGCGAGCACGAAGTGCGCCTTCGAGCCATTCGATTGCACTGATATCAAGGTGGTTCGTAGGTTCGTCGAGCATCAGAAGGTCAGGGTCAGAAATGACGAGCCGTGCGAGAGCGAGGCGCGTCTGCTCCCCACCTGAGAGCCGAGTTGGAGACTCGATGTGACGCTCTGTAGGGAACCCAAGGCCACGGAGCGCGTCGGCAACTCGATCATCCAATCCGTACCCATCCGCTGCGTCAAAGTGCTGGCGAACCTCCGCGTATTCGCTGCTCCCCGCGGCACCAGCGAGTTCCATCTCGCGGAGCTGCTCACTAAGTGCAACGAGTGCCGCTGCGCCACCACGAACCGCCTCAAAGAGTGACGGTGCGCCGAGCAGAGCCGGATCTTGCGTCGACTCTTGCGCGAGTAGGTCGATCCGCAGGCCACCCGCATGCCTCACCGCCCCCGCATCAGGCGTCTCCCGTCCAGCTACCATCTTGAGGAGCGTGGTCTTTCCCGCGCCGTTCGGACCTACCAGGCCAATCCTTTCACCTGCCGCAATGCTGACCTGCACCTCATCGAGAATGATCCTTGCGCCAATCTCACGGCGAACACCGCTTAAGGAGACGAGGCTCATGCTCGCGCACCGCTGCCGCCGCCGCGCGCTGCACGGCGTCGCGCCGCAGCCCGCTCGACGCGCGTCGCACCTGCCGCATCGGGATGAACGCGATCGGCCCAGCGCGGGCCGCGTGCCGCCGTTGACTGCCGCGTTGGTGCGGATGCGCCGCGGGGCGCACGCTGGCATCGTGCGCAGTAGTGGGTACCACGTCCAGCAATCACCGCACGTCGAATGGTGGCACCGCAGCGAAGGCAGGGCTCGCCAGCTCTCTGGTAGACAGCGAGCCGCTCCTGCATCTCGCCATCACCATCCGGTGCCGTGTAGTCGTTGATTGACGAGCCTCGCGCTGCAACTGCTTCTGCAAGCACTCCGACGAGTGCGGCGTGGAGGAGGAGTGTCTGCGCCGTGTTCAATCCTGACGTATACGAGAGCGGATGTAGGCGCGCCCGCCAGAGGGCCTCATCTGCGTAGATGTTCCCGATCCCCGCAACGTAGCGCTGGTCGAGAAGAAAGACCTTCAATCGCGTGCGGTGGGCCCGAAGGAGGGCATGCAGGACCTCTGGGGTAAACGATGCTTCAAGGGGTTCATATCCGTAGCCAGCAAAGAGCGGGGCGCCATGCGGATCAAGTGACTGCGCCACCTCGCCATCTTCTCGGTGTGCAACGAGGGCGACACGCCCGAATGCACGCACATCACGAAAATATACGCGCCGTCCGTCAGCAAGATCGAGTGCGACACGCACATACGCATCAGGCTTGATGGAACGATTCACGATCAGCAGCTGCCCCGTCATCCGAAGGTGCACAAGCATGACGAGCCCACCATCAAGATCGATGAGGATCCACTTTGCACGGCGGCGCGCCCCCGAAATGGTGCGGCCAGTGATCGCATGCGCAAACGTTGCACTGTCTGGGGTCTCAAGGTTCCTCTCCCGCAGTACCTGTGCACCGGTGATTCGTGCGCCGGTCAATAGTGCACGAAGGTCGCGTACAACCGTCTCAACCTCAGGGAGCTCAGGCACGCAGACTCCAGCGTCGCATCTCGTCCCACCGCTCCCCCGTCTTGGCCTCGACGGTGAGCGGGACCTCGAGTGCCAGCGCCCCCTCCATCGTCTCAATCAGGAGCGGTACTAAGCGTGGAACCTCTTCACGTGGCACCTCAAGTAGAAGTTCGTCGTGTACCTGCAAGATGAGGCGTGAGCGCAGCCCAGATTCGGCGAGCCGCGGAGCGAGCCGAATCATCGCAATCTTGATCACGTCTGCCGCAGTCCCTTGAATCGGATGGTTGATCGCCGCACGCTCGCCCGCCGCTCGGAGTGCAGGGTTTGCGGCACGGAGTTCTGGGATCGGTCGCTTCCGTCCGAGTTGTGTGGTCACAAAACCAGAGGAACGCGCCTCCTCTTTAATTGAATCGATATAGCGCTTGATCCCGGGGTAGCGCTCGAAGTAACCCGCGATAAAGGCCTTGGCTGCATCACGAGAGATCCCAGCCCGTGTCGCGAGGCCGAAATCACTCATCCCATAGGCGATCCCAAAGTTCACCACCTTCGCCATTGCGCGCTCACCATCATCAATGGCCTCGAGACTCTTGCCTAGCACCCGTGCTGCCGTAGCGCGATGGATATCCTCGCCTGCAGCAAAGGCGCCGATGAGATGCGGGTCGCGCGTCACGTGCGCGAGGATGCGCAGTTCAATCTGGCTGTAGTCGGCGGCAACGAGCAGATGGCCCGGCGCTGCGATAAATGCGCTGCGAATCTTTCGCCCGAGCTCACTCCGAATTGGAATGTTCTGTAGGTTCGGCTCCGTTGAGCTGAGGCGGCCCGTGGCGGCGACGGCCTGCTGGAAGGTTGTATGGATGCGCCCATCTCCTTCGACGAGCTTTGGGAGCGCCTCCACATAGGTGCTCTGGAGCTTCGATACCGTGCGCCATTCCATTGCGAGACCAAC
>JBJSXZ010000138.1:0-6484 GCA_046086645.1 Candidatus Limnocylindrus sp. | reverse complement strand
CGCCACGCTCGATCCGACGAGTCGCCGTGTTCGATTGCCGAGCGGCGCACAGGCCGTCGTAACGGACACAGTGGGCTTCATCCATAAGTTGCCTCACCAGCTTGTCGATGCGTTCCGCGCGACGCTCGAGGAGGTCTCTCGCGCTAATCTACTCCTTGAGGTTGTTGACGCGAGCGATCCCCACTGGCTCGAGCACCGCGCCACCATCCAAGAGGTGCTGGAGGGGCTCGGCGCCGCAGGCAAGCCGAGGCTCGTCGTGGCCAACAAGGTCGACCGGGCATCGCACGCTGGCCTCGCCATCAAAGGAACGCTCCTGGTCTCCGCAATGACTGGGCTCGGCGTGGAGCGCCTCTTGGAGCGCCTAGAGCGGGAACTGCAACGGCAGGGGAGCCCGCTAGACCTTGAACTCCCTTACCACGTCGTCGGAGAGGTTGAAGCACTTCGGTCACGCTACGGCTTCCAACTCGATTATGGCAATGAGATGCTCCGCATCACCGGTTTCGCGCCAGCCGAAGTTGCAAGCGAACTCAGGAAACTGAAGCGCAGATCGTTCGGAAGGGTGAACTAGAGCCTCTCGTGCTGCTTCCGATAATGATAGTTATGTGATGAGCCGCACGAGCGCACACGTGCTTGGATCACCCGCAGCTCTCAACGGTCTGCGTGCGCTCCGCAAAGACACTAGCCCCTCGTTGAGAATCCATCGGCGATGAGGCGTGCCATCTCGGTGGACCTCCCGCCACCCATAACCAAAACGACAACGTTGGCGGGGGCCGCTGCGAGAACTGCATTCGCAGTAGCCTCGACAGCACCGGGTGCCTCGGCCCGCCCTCCCCGCCTCAGGATCGCTTCGGCCAGGCCGAGCGGGCTCGCGATGCTGAGATCTGGGTCCCGGGAGGCGTGAATCTCTGCAACAAAGACGCGGTCGGCGGCCGCGCACGAGGCTGCGAGTGGCTCCAAAAGTGAGGCGGTGCGGTGATAGGTCAACGGTTCGTACGCTAGCCAGAGTGTCCGGTTTGGATAGATAGCCCGAACCGTTGCGATCGTGGCGTCGATAGCTGCCGGATGGTGGCCGTAGTCATCAATCACCACCCGATCATCCCGCTCGTACAGCACCTCAAGGCGACGTCCAACCCCAGTAAATGTCGCAAGCCCTCGGCGAATTCCCGCACTCGTCGCTCCTGCAAGGCTAGCCAGCGCAGCAACGCCGAGTGCATTGGCGGCATTGTGCGCACCGCGGATACCGATGGCAAGCTCCTCGCCTGCGAGTTCTCCAAGCGCGGGAAGGCCAACGAGAGCGCGTGGGCTCAGTCTCACTTCCGCAAGGGCAACCTCTCCTCGCGACAGGGTGCGCAGCGTTGCGGTGACATCCGCCACGCGACTGGCTTCGGTGCCCCCCTCCCCTCTCACCTCATATGTGAAGAGTGGCAATGTCGCTGAGCCCGGCAGCTCTGCCTTGAGAACTGCTGCTGCGAGCTCTGCACCGCCGCCGTCGCCCACATTCACCACAAGACCCATGCGGCGGAGTGTGGGCCTCGACCAGCGGATGAACTCCTCGATGACGGCCTTTCGATCGCGAAACACGTCCGGATGATCCCAATCAATATTGAGGATGAGCGCGCAGTCTGCTGCGTACGCGTCAAAGTTGCCAGCATATTCATCAGCCTCGACGATAAAACCTGGGCTGTCACCAAGGTGGACAGGCGAACCGGGTGGTGTCCCGGTCCCATCAAAAAGCGGACCGCCGATGAATGCGGCGGGATTGACTCCAGATGCACGTAGAAGCTCAAGAAGCCATCCAGTAGAGGTTGTCTTCCCATGTGTGCCTGCAACTGCCAGTAGTGGACCACCATGGGTAGCCGCTGCGTCCGCGATCACCTGCTGCACGCTGATGATTGGCACGCCAATTGCACGCGCCGCTTCCAGTTGTGGGTGGTCGGGGCGAATGCTCGTAACTGCTTTTGAGACCGCAAGGCTCGTTGTTGTCATCAATGGGGACACGTCGCGCACATCGACGAGCACAACACCAGCATCGCGCAGAATCCTCTCTGCGCTGAGGCTCATTCGGTCGTCGACCCCGGTTACGTGTACGCCGAGTGCGGCTGCATGTAGTGCAGCGCCCATTGCCGCCACCCCACCAACGCCAACGACGTGGAGTCGATCTGCAGCGCTTAGGGTCTTGGCTGCACGTGCCGGACTTATGCCGCGACCGATATCGCTTCCTGTTCGCGACATGTTATCGATAATTTTCGAACTGCAGCGGCCGATCTATCTCAAAGGAGCGCAAGAAATTGATGACCGCCTGCAGATCGTCTTTTGACTTCGCCGATACGCGCACTGCCTCCCCGTGAATCTGAGATTTGACTTTTGGGAACGACTCGCGGACTGCTTTGGCAATGCGCTTGGCAGTCACGTCATCGAGACCACGGCGAAGTTTTACATGGATGCGCAACGTATCGCCGCCCGCTGCTTCATGCTTACCCCATTCGAAGGTTCGCAGATCGACCCCGCGTTTGATTGCCTTTGACTCCAGCATGTCACGGAGTGCCTTGAGCCGGAGCTCTCCGTCTACACGAATGACGAGCTCCTCCTTTTCCTCTTCAATCTCTGCGGTAGCACCGCGAAAGTCGTAGCGAGTTGCGATCTCTCTTCGTGTTTGATCAAGTGCGTTCTTGAGCTCCTGCCGGTCAAAGTCAGACACTACATCGAAAGAATTGTCGCTGCTCATCGCCCCTCCTACCTTCTTGCTGAAGTATTTACAGTTCCGTCAGCATGAAACGACCACGAGCCGAGTACTCCAGGTGAACCAAGCGGTTTGAGGATACGCCCATTGAGGGTAATCGTCACTGCTCGGGGGTCGCCAAACCGCAATTCTACGACACGGTCCGCCACAAAACGGAACTCCTCTCCTGCGTGGATCGTTGAGCCATTTGGGCCGATACTCGAGTCAACAGCACCGTCGCTCCATGCGCGAACCCATGTGGAGCCCCCTGTGCCCACCACGGCAACAACTGCACCGCTATAACTTATTGATACGGAGCGCTCTACCTCTGTCTTTTGTCCGTTCGGGGCGGCGGCCGAGAAACGTACCACCCACTCGCCTGCAGGCAGGAAGATCTCCCCACTCAGGTGCCCGTCGGCCCCAGCGAGCAGGTCGAGAATGATGCTCTGAATCCCATCGCTGCTCGCACTGAAGACTACCTCCTGTCTGGGAGCAGTCGCGAGTTCGTATCTGAGTGGGAGCGAGTCAAGCGTCACGCCGTCTGGTGGGAGCGCTGCGGAGAGCATTGGACCAAGCTCTGCCGGAAGGGGCACGATAAAAACACGACGAACGATCTCACCTGAAAGACTGCCCGTCGCCGCATCCTCAGCCTGCATCTCCACCTCTGTGCGGCCGTACGAGAGTGGGAGTTGTAAGCTCCAGTTCCCCTGTCCATCTGCCACTACTGCAACGTCAGACCCACCACTTGCCGTCACATTGATGCGCGCTCCTGCTGGGGAGGTGCCGCTGATTGTTGCAACGAGCACGCCCTCCTGGAGCGTGACGACGTCTTCGACGGGCACCATGACCGTTACCGATGGTGGCGTTATGAAGCGCACAAACTGGAGTGCAAGGAAAATACCCACGCCGAAAGAAAAGATGCGAATCACACCAAGCTGAAGGACTCGCTGGATAACGATGCTCCAAGTCGAAGCGTTGCGCGCGCGCCGCCCGATCCACCCGACTGCTGCTGGGCCGACGTCCATGGAACGTCCTTGCGGCGCGGATGTGCGTTCCTCTCGCTGTAGCGACATAGACGCACCCGCAGGCCAGGTGCTGAGAACTTGCTCTGGTGCAATCTTCAGATGACGTGCATAGTTCCTGATAAGCCCCCTAATGTAGATTGGTTCTGGCAGGCGTCCCAACTCTTCGTTCTCTAATGCAGCGATCACTAGCTCGGGAATGCGGAGTGCTGTTGAAACCTGTGCAATAGAAAGTCCCGCTGCTTCACGCGCAGATCGCAGTTGCGTGCCCGCGCCCACGGGGGATCCCTCTACTGGCTCGGGCACAGGTTGCAACGTCACTGGTCGTCCCTCGCCTCCTCCTCGGGTGTGCTGGCATCGCCCGCCTCGCGCGAGAGCACCACGCGCGCATTGGAGCCATCGAATGCGCCGATGTACCCAGCCGCTTCAAGCTGATCGATGATTCGCGCTGCACGGGCATAGCCAATTCGGAGTCGGCGTTGCAAGAGTGAGGCCGATGCACGGTCATGCTCGTTAATGACACTCGTAGCCTCATCGAAGAGGCGGTCTCGTTCTTCGTCGGTCCTTCCCGAAACGGCCGAGCTGCTCCGGCCCTGTGATCCTTCGTCAAGGATATCTAGCCGATATCGTGGAGCCCCCTGGCTCTTCCAATGGTTGACGACGGCTGCAATCTCGGCGTCTGAGACAAAGACACCTTGCAGGCGAACCGGTTTCGGCATGTCAGAGGGCTGGAAAAGCATGTCTCCCCGCCCGATGAGGTCTTCAGCGCCTGGAGCGTCGAGTACAGTTCGTGAGTCAATTTGACTCGCCATTGAGAATGCAATGCGGCTGGGAATGTTTGCCTTTATCAAACCAGTCACAACATTCACAGAGGGGCGTTGTGTGGCGAGCACCATATGGATTCCAGTCGCACGGGCCTTCTGCGCGATTCGCACGATTGGCTCTTCGGTATTTCGGCCATCTTGCATCATAAGATCGGCAAGTTCATCGATGATGATCACGATGAACTCCAGCGGCTTGGCGTGTGCTAGCGGTTGGCTAACTCGCTCTGGGTCGCTAGGATCGAGTGCCTGAACCTTTGCGATCATCTCGTTGTATGCGTCAAGGTTTCTCGCCCCTGCGGCGGCAAAAAGGTGATACCGCCGTTCCATCTCGCTAACTGCCCACGAGAGAACGGTTGAGGCTTTTTGAGCCTCGGTAATCACGGGAACCAGCAGGTGCGGGAGCCCGTTATAGCCGGACAGCTCTACGTGCTTAGGATCGACGAGGACCAGGTGAAGCTGATCAGGCGTGTTGTGGAAGAGGAGTGAGGCGATAAGTGCGTTGACCATGACGCTCTTCCCTGACCCGGTTGCGCCTGCGATCAGTAGGTGTGGCATTTTGGCGAGGTCCGCCGCCTCCTCGCTACCGCTAACGTCTTTGCCGAGTGCAAACATCAACTTTGCAGTCGGACCTGCCATTTCGCGCTTCTCGAATACGCTGCGCAGGTCAACGACAACACCCTCGCGGTTTGGAATCTCAATGCCGACAACGGAGCGGCCTGGAATCGGCGCCTGGATGCGGATCGACCGCGCGCTCAGCGCCATCGCAAGGTCATCGGCGAGCGCCTCGATTCGACTCAGGCGTACATCGGCGCTAGGGAGCACCTCGTACTGGGTGACGACAGGACCTGAGCTATAGGCGTCAACTGTTGCCGTGATCCCAAAACTCTCTAACTTTCGCCGGATCACCTCCATATTTGTGCTGTGGTCCATTCCTCCGCCGGTAGCGACCGACTCGCGCTCAGGGAGGAGGGAGTAGCTTGGCAGTCGCCAATCGGTGGGTGTGCCAGGCGAAGGGAGGTCGGTCGTGATGGTTGCCGCCGAACGCGCAGGTGCGCCGGCACGCACTCCCGCGCCAGAAACCTTGGGAGGGGCGAGCGTCGCGGAGGACGGGACGGGTGCAGCCTCCTCAATTCGTATTTGGCGTGGCGGCAGTGGCGAGAGCGGCGGTTCAACTGGGCTGGCGGCCTCTCGACTTGCCTCTGCTCGCTGACGCGCCTCTACAAGGCTCTCAGCCCCGCGTAGCGCAACCTCAACGCCACCCTTTGCCCCCGAGAAGAGCGCCCGAAAAATTGAACGGACAAGGGCATCGTTCAGGACAAGACCAACTCCCACGAGGATTGCGAACCAAGCAACAGCGGCACCAATGCCCGTCAACATTTGCGCTGAACCTGCGCCAAGCAGTCCCCCGATAATCCCCCCTCTCCCCGGAAGGAAAATCTCGATCAAGGCGAGGAACGCAGCGAAACCGAGTGCTCCGAGGAGCACGCGAAGAAGCGGACGACTGCTTACAGCGGCGCGGCGCTCGACCCAGACTCCAGTTGCAATCAGAAGTGGCGGGAGGAACCAGCGCCCACCGCCAAACCATGGCGCGATCACGTCGCGGAGCGTGTCCGCAATGAGTCCGCGCCCTGGAAGGATTAAGCCGATTGCAAAAATGACGCCCGTTACAGCAAGGCCAAGAAACATCAGCGTGCGTTGTGCGGCAGGGCTGATCAGGCTCCTCTGCCTCTCCTTACTGCGTGACGGGTCTTGTCGCTTCGCCATGGCTAGACCTCGACGACTACCGGGACTACGAGTGGTCGTCGCTTGGTCTCTCGGCTGAGGAATCGAGAAACAGATTCGCTCAATTGTGCCTTAATCAAGCCGGTCTCTGCGGCTCGGTCGCCCTTATGTTGAATTGCCTTCAGAGCGATATCAAT
>JBJSXZ010000137.1:0-4470 GCA_046086645.1 Candidatus Limnocylindrus sp. | reverse complement strand
CGATATCGAAGGGCCCAGCGACGGCCGCACCCGAGGCCTTCAAGGAGGGGAACTCCTCGGCGGCGAGCCAGGTGGCCACCCGGGCAATCTCTCGGGGGTTCGTTGTAACAAAGCGGGAGCCCTGGATCACCGGCTCAAGGGAGGGGAGGATTGGGTTCGACCACCAGGCGCCACGCATGAAGTGCTCCTTCCGCTCGACCCGCAAGAGGGGGGTCGCTCCCGTACACCCTACCCGACCCTCAGGGAGGGGGGCGTGTGGAGTGCGCCACCATGTTGACAAATGTGCGTGGGGGGGTAGGGTTCAGGTTAACGGCAGGTGCCGTTAAGTTAATAAAGGCTAGGCGTTGCCTGGCCAAAACAGTACCGAGCCGCCGGAGGGTGGCCCGGTCAAGGGAGGTACAGAGATGTCAGGTGCAAAGGCTGCATCGCGGATTCCTCTGTCGTACGTTGCGGTGCTCGTCCCAGTGATGGGTGCCCTCAACGTCGTCGGCGGAACGATTAACAACGCGCTCAAGCTCCCCATCTTCCTCGACATGATCGGGACGATGGTCGCTGCCGTAGCGCTCGGACCTTGGTGGGGGGCTCTCACCGGAATCATCACAAACGTTGCTGGTGCATTCACCATCAGCCCAACGATGATCCCATTCTCGCTGTGCAACGTAGTCGGAGCCCTCGTTTGGGGCTACATGATTCGCAACGGTGGCTGGGGCCGAACCCCAGGTCGCTTGATTGTGGTCGGCATCGTGTGCGGGGTGCTTGTGCAGTTGATGGCGACGCCGATCGTGGTGTTCGTCTTCGGCGGTGCAACGGGACACTCGTCGGATGCACTCCTCGCTGCGTTCGCTGCAGCAGGCAACAGCCTGTTCGTCAGCTCGCTCGCGTCGGGTATCACCGGCTCGATCGCTGACAAGATGATTGCAACCTTCGTTGGTCTCGCCATCCTTCGCGCTCTCCCTTCGGGGCTGACCGCAGGGATCGAGCTCCCGAAGCGCGATGCCACGGGTAACCTCGTGCTCGCAGTGGGCGGCGTCCTCGTGGGCGTTGTCTTCATCTTGATCACGATCTTCGTTGTCAAGCCGGCACTCGGCTGATTAGGGAGGAGTAGATCATGGCAAACAAGCAGATGACTGTTGGCCCCAAGGAAGGGGCTGTCGCAGGCGTGATCGCGATGGGCATCTTCACGATGTTCATCCCAATGGGAGTTATCGGCTTCCAAGGTGTAGCCGAAACGAACTTCCTGACGCTTTGGGCGATGAATGTGCTGATCGGCGCGTTCGTCATCGGGTCCGGGATCGCCGTACTCCGCGTCAAAGACTGATCTCTACTGCAATTTCGTGCAGTAGCACCGCCCAGTCGCGCGCTGCGCGGCTGGGCGGTGTGTTTCTTGGCAGATGCGCTATTGTGCAGCCACGGCAATTGAGGAGATCATGAGGAGGGCACCTTGGCTGGAGAGATCGCCATCAAAATCGAGAATCTAAGCTTCACATACGCCTCTGGCAGCGAACCAGCCCTCAGCAACATCAACCTTGAAATTCGCCGCGGCGAATATCTCGGCATCATGGGCCTCAATGGTGCCGGCAAGACAACCCTCGGACTTTCTATCAACGGTATCGTCCCCCAGTCGACGATGGGCATTTATGAAGGAAAGGTCACTGTAGAGGGACTTGATGCTTCGTCTACTCCCGTTCGAGAGATGGCGCGAACCGTTGGCATCGTCTTCGACAATCCAGAATTCCAAATGAGTCAGGTGAGCGCCGCTGAAGAGGTTGCGCTCGGGCTCGAGAACCTTGGTGTTCCAACGGAAGAGATGCCTCCGCGTGTATCTGCATCTCTTGCCACCGTCGGCCTTCCCGGCTTTGAAGAGCGTTCACCGATGGGTCTCTCCGGCGGGCAGCAGCAGCGGCTGGCGATCGCTTCAGTCCTTGCCATGCACCCGCGCATCCTCTTTATGGATGAGCCAACGTCGAACCTCGATCCGATCGGAAAGGAAGAGGTCTTTGAGCTTGCACGTAAGCTGAATCGGGAGGATGGCCTGACCGTGATCGTTGCCGAGCACGAATGTGAGGTGCTTGCGGCCTATGCTGACCGAATCGTTGTACTTGATAAGGGGAAGATCGTCATGGTGGGCACGCCGAGCGAAGTCTTTGCTCGCGGTACAGAACTTGCCAAGCTTGGCTTGCGAGTCCCGCAAGCCACGGAACTCGCCCTGGCCCTCGATGGCGCCGGCGCAAAGGGTGTGCCTGTCACAACGGAACAGGCGGTGAAGTGGGTGGAGGCTCGATGAGTGACGCGATCATTCAGGTCAAAGACGTCCGTTATGTGTACACGCGCGGCGCTGTTGTTGCGCTCGACGGTGTCTCACTCGACGTTCCAGTCGGACAGTCACTCGGCATCGTAGGGCAGAACGGATCCGGAAAGACGACGCTGACGAAACTTTTCAACGGACTGCTTCGGCCAACTTCAGGCACCGTCCTCGTCGACGGAAAGGACACAGCAAAACACTCGGTGCAAGAGATGGCCCCGACAATCGGCTATGTGTTCCAGAACCCGAACCACCAGTTGTTCGCAAGTTCGGTTGCCGAGGAGCTCGCCTTCGGACCAACGAACATGAAGATGAGTCCAGATGAGGTCAAGGCGAAAGTAGAAGAGGCGTTTGAGTTCTTCGACCTCAGTCAATATCGCGATCATCACCCCTATCGATTGAGCTTTCCACTCCGCAAGCTCGTTGGAATCGCCTCGGTTTTCACGATGGGACCAAAAGTTTTCGTCCTCGATGAGCCGACAACGGGACAGGACCACCAGACGACCACGATCATCAATCGGCTGATTCACCGACTCAGTGAGCGAGGGTCAACGGTGATCTGCGTGACGCACGATATGCCGCTTGTCGCCGATGTCTCTGAGCGCATGATCGTGATGTGGAACGCAAAGATCATTGCGGACGGCACACCAAACCAGGTGTTCTCAAATCGCGAGGTCATGGAGCGGACGCATATTGCTCCGCCGCAGATCGCACAAATCTCGATGGATTTGAAAGCCCGCAAGGGGAAAGAGGCCGTATTGAGCGTGGCCGATCTGGCGGCCGAACTCGGCGGTAAGAAGAAGGGTGGCGTCTAATGCACGGACCAAGCGTTTCAATTTCCCACGTTCGCGGCACCTCGTGGCTGCACCGACTTGATCCTGTAGCCAAATTCGCGTGGGTTCTTCCTTTTGGGTTCTTCTGCTTCACGACGTACTGGGCGCTACCCCTCTTCGTCTCGTTGGTTGTCGCCCTCTTAATCGCCTCGACTGGCCAAATCATCAAGCCACTCGCAAAGATCATGATTGTCTTCACTCCGATCAGCGCTTCAATCATCGTGATTCAATCAATTGCCCCGGCAGTATGCGCACCGAATTGTTTGCCTCCGGTTGCGTTTGGCCCTATCAATATTTACAACGAGGGGCTCTCTCACGCGATGACACTTCTCCTGCGGGTCTCGGCATTCCAGGTCATTGCCTTTACCCTGTTGCTCACGACGCATCCGTCCGATCTGTTTGCGTCACTCGCCCGCATGAAAGTCCCCTACCTCGCGAACTTCATGATCTCGATGACCTTGCAGCTCATCCCCGTCCTTCAGCGTGAAGTGCAGCTGGTGCTTGCGGCGCAACGCTCCCGTGGGATGAAAGGGAGTGGATTTGGTTCAATCGTTCCATCGTTCGTGCCGGTTGCTGCAGGCGCGGTTGAGCGCGTTCAACAGCTCGCGATCAGCCTCGAGTCGCGTGCATTTGGCTCGAAGGGTGCGAAAACATCGTATCGTCGCGTTCCAAGCGGGCCATTTGATTTCTTCGTAGGGATTCTTGGTCTAGTTGTGATGAGTTTCGCCTTCGTTTATGGACTCTTTAACTGGGGTCAGGGGAACGGGACGTTCCTCTTGTTCCCCCCGATTATCGCTACGGCACTCTTTGTGATGGGGGCCGTCGTCTTCGTTGGTGTATTCGTTGTCGCGTTCCGTGCAATGGCATCCGCCTAGCGCCGTACGTTTCGGTGCCACTTTTCGAATCTGACGGGACCGCGCACCACATTGGAATGGCGAAGGGCGCCATTGGGCGCTACGTGCTGCTCCCTGGAGACCCCGGGCGCGTCGAGCTGATCGCTCGCCGATTCGACAACCCGCGCTTCGTTGCGCAGAAGCGCGAATACACCACTTGGGTCGGCGAGCTCGATGGCGTCCCGGTCGCCTGCACCTCAACGGGGATCGGCTGCCCTTCAACGGCGATTGCCGTTGAAGAGTTGCACGCGATCGGTGCCGACACATTCATTCGCGTCGGCACATCGGGTGGGATGCAGCCTGGAATGCAGACGGGCGACCTTGCGGTCGTCAATGCTGCAATTCGTGATGAGGGGACGAGCAGCCACTACCTGCCGATGGAGTTCCCCGCCGTTGCAGATATTGATGTGGTCCTCGCGCTGCGCGATGCGGCGCGCGAGCG
>JBJSXZ010000136.1:0-3368 GCA_046086645.1 Candidatus Limnocylindrus sp. | reverse complement strand
GTGAAGGCAACGGTGAGCAAGAAGTAGAGCGGGAGGTAGACGACACGGTTTTGGGGGCCGAGGGTGTCGACGATCCATTGTGAGCCGGCTGCAACCCAGGTCACTTCGGATGCGGTGAAATACCCAGCAATCTGCGCGGGGAACAAAAGGATACTCATCGAGAAGATGATCGGAATTACGCCGGCCTGGTTCACCTTGAGGGGGAGGAAGGTCCTGCCGCCCTGATAGACACGATTGCCGCGGACTCGGCTTGCATACTCCACGGGGACTCGGCGCTGCCCCTCGGTGATGTAGATGATCGCTGCTACGGCAGCCGCGCCAACAACGGCAAATGCGAGGAGGACGGCCAGGTCTGGCGCGTCAAAGAACTGCTGAATGGCGCCTGGCACGCGACCGATGATGCCGGCGAAGATGATGAAGCTGATCCCGTTGCCAATCCCCCGCTCCGTGACCAGTTCGCCGACCCACATGAGGAGTAGTGACCCGGTCGTGAGAATGACGATCTGCACTAGGGTCTCGGGGTTTGCAAGATCGAACCGCGTCTTCAGCACATTCTGGCTATTCAGCAGTGCCAAGAACGCGTAGCTCTGCAGTGCTGCGAGCGGGACGGTCAGGTAGCGGGTGTATTGGTTGATCTTGTTGCGACCGTACTCCCCTTCACGGCTCAACTCGATCAGGCGTGGAATTACGCCGCTCATGAGCTGCATGATGATCGAGGCGTTGATGTACGGGTTAAGGCCGAGGCCGACAACGCTAAAGCGAGCAAGCCCACCGCCTGAGAAGAGATCGAGGAGGCCGAAGAGTGCATTGTCTTTAAAGAATGAGGCGAGCTGCGCTGGATCGGCGCCAGGCACTGGGACGTGGCTCAAGAGGCGGAAGAAGATGAGCATCGCGGCAACGAAAAGGAGCTTGCGCCGTATCTCTGGCGCTCGTACCGCATTCAGTAGGGTCTCGATCACCGCTGCTCCTCCGCTCTTTGCTCGGTAGTTGGCCCGTTAAGCCTACAGGCTTAGGACTCCTGCGCCCCGGCTTTCGCGTCCACCTTGCTCCGAGGCGCGCGCTTCCCTGGCGTTGCAGGCGACCCCTTCACGGTCGTCGTTGGCACTACGGGTGTCTCATAGACTTGGGCCGTGCCACCAGCCGCTTCAATCTTCGACTTTGCGCTTGCCGTGTAGGAGTCGGCCATCACGAACACCTTGGCGGTCAGCTGGCCAGATCCAAGAACCTTGAGCGGCTTGCCGCGTGTCTTCAGCAAGCCTGCTGCCGCGAGGACGTCGGCATTGACCGTGAGTGGCGCGGCGCCCTTCAGGCGGCCAGCGTCGATCCACTCCTGGATACTTCCAACATTCACGACGGCAACTTCTACGCGGGAGATATTCGTGAAGCCGCGAAGCTTCGGAATACGAATATGGATTGGCGTCTGACCACCTTCGAACCAGGCGGGGATGTTGCCACCGCTACGTGAGGTCTGACCCTTAGTTCCGTAGCCGGCAGTCTTACCGCGACCTGCAGCAATACCGCGACCTGCACGGATACGCTTCTTTGTCGAGCCAGGAGCTGGCTTCACGTCGTGGAGCTTCACTTTGTCACCTTCACCTTCGTCGGCCGGCTCGTGCTCTTCGCCCGCGCAACCTTGTTGACTTGCGGAGCCCTCTTTGCTGCTTTTGTAGCGATCTGTTTCGAGCCCTCTACTGCAGCTGCGCCTGTGAGCTCTTCGACGGTTACGAGGAAGTTCACCTGTCGTACCATTCCTCGCACGGCTGGATTATCTGGCAGCACATTGCTGTGGCCGATGCGGTCAAGGCCGAGAGCGCGGATCGTGCCGCGGTTGCGGGCAACGTGGCCGAGCTCACTGCGAATCTGCGTAACCTTTAGCACCTTCTCAGCCATGGTTGCCACCCGTATGCTCCTGGCCACCGACACGAATGCGTACGCGCTTTCCGCGTGCAACAGAGATCTGCTCCGCGGTGCGCAGCTGGCTCAGCGCTGCGATCGCAGCGCGAGTTGCGTTCACCGGGTTGGTTGAGCCGTACACCTTCGAAAGGATGTCGTGAATCCCTGCAGCGGTAACGATTGCACGGATCGAGCCACCAGCGATAACGCCAGTTCCCTGCGACGCAGGCTTGAGCATGACCCGGCTCGCAGAGTGCTCACTCGAAACTTCATGGGGGATGGTTGTGCCGAGGAATGGAACCTTGATGAGGTGCTTCTTGGCATCTTCAGTTCCCTTGCGAATCGACTCCGGAACCTCGCCTGCCTTGCCGACTCCAACACCCACGTGTCCCTGGCCGTCGCCAACAACAACGAGCGCAGAGAAGGTGAAGCGGCGTCCGCCTTTGACAACCTTCGCAACACGGTTGATCTGCACGACCTTCTCCGTGAGGGTCAGCTTCGACGCATCAATCTTGATCACCTCCCTGCCCTCCTAGAACTCAAGCCCGGCAGCCCGGGCAGCGTCGGCGAGCGCCTTAAGGCGCCCGTGATACTTGAAACCAGCGCGATCAAAGACAACCTTGGCAATGCCCGCGGCCTTCGCACGCTCGGCGATCGCAGAGCCGACGGCGGCAGCCTCTTCGATCTTTGTTCGCTTGGCTGCGCCCTTGAGCACCGCGTCCAAGGTAGATGCAGCAGCAAGCGTGACGCCACGCGAATCGTCAATCACCTGGGCATAGATGTGGTTCAGGCTGCGGAAGACTGCGAGACGAGGGCGTGTCGCATCCCCCTCGACGGTCAATCGAATTGAGGCGTGTCGACGCTTACGCGACGCGACGCGTGTCATTGTGCGGCTCATTTGGCACCAACCTTGCCGGCCTTACCAGCCTTGCGGCGAATAACTTCGTTGGTGTACTTGATCCCCTTGCCCTTGTACGGCTCTGGCTTGCGGAGCGATCGAATCTCTGCAGCGATCTGACCGACGAGCTCCTTGTTGTGGCCAATAACGGAGATCTTTGTCTGCTCTGGAACCTCGAACGAGATCCCCTCAGGCGGAATAATTTCGATCGGGTGGCTGTAGCCAAGTGCAAGGGTAAGCTTGTTGCCCGCCTTGGCAGCACGGTACCCAACGCCGTTAATCTCAAGGTCTTTACGGAACCCAACAGAGACTCCTTCAACCATATTGGCGACAAGGGTGCGGCAGAGGCCGTGCAGTGATCGGTTCGTCTTGGAGTCGCTCGGGCGCGTCACCTTCACCTGCTCGCCATCAACGACGACGCTGATCGGCACAGGAATATCGCGCATGAGGCTCCCCTTCGGACCGGTCACGCTCACGGCGCGACCGTCGACGGCAACCTTCACCCCTGCTGGGATGGCGATCGGTTTACGTCCAATACGCGACATCAGGCCTCCCTTACCACACGTAGGCGAGGATC
>JBJSXZ010000135.1:0-16506 GCA_046086645.1 Candidatus Limnocylindrus sp. | reverse complement strand
CATGGAGCTACTTGGTGGACCTATTACGGCATGCCGCACGAGATCATGGTCGACTTCTTCGGCATAAGCGTCGAAAGGCGACTGGGTTCCAAGTTTGTGGCACTTGAGGTCGGACAACTGTGGGTACAGTACCTCGCAAGTCGGGCGGCATGGCAGGCGGCGAGCATTCAAGGACTGGGGCTAGACCTTGAAGGTTGCGCCACTCAGCTACAAACCCGGTATTGCGGCTATCACAACAACATCAGAAACTGGGCGGGGCTTCCATGGGCAACCTGGAAGCCTACGGTAGCCGACCCAAGGTTCTGCCCCCAAGGCGATTCACTGCGAGCTCGGCGTTGCGGGAAATTTGACTGGGAAAGTCTTCTCAATGAAGTGCCATATCAATATACGATCATGGACCTTGCGAGCCAGTTTGTCACCGCGAAGTTTGGTCCAGAATGGGTTCAGCGCATTTTGTGGCCTGCGATGGTCCGAGAGTACGAAAAGTCTAACTCAAGATATCCCATGTATAAGGCGCGAGGGAATTTTAGAATCGAGATGGATAGAGTGGCAGCGAAACTTTGGGGAGGTCGCTGGAGCGATCTAGAGACAGCGATTGACACCTACGTAGTCAGCGAGCTTGGCCTAGAGGATTTCCACAAATAGGCCAAGAGAATGCCAGCCCCACCACAGTTCAATACCGTTGGTCGGTAGAAGTCGTTGATCGCGACTCAAAGGAGTGGACAGTGCGGCTAAATCTCCTCGGGAGGAACAACAATGTTCACGGAAGGTCATATTGGCCGTGGGGCATAGCCAGGAGAACCTTGCTGAAGGCTCGTTAACCGCTGCTGCGCCATAGGTCATATTCCCAGTTGCATCCGCGCGCCGTTCCTGCGCTCCCAGCGTGACACGTCTGTGTGAGATTGCCTCTCAGGGGCGAGTGAAAGGCCATCAAAAGTCGGCCAGGACGGGTCGTGCCACCCGAGGTGCGAGAATATAGGTCCCTAGGCAGCTGACGCTTGGGTTGACGGTGTCGCAATCCGTCGGGCTAGAACATCTAACTCAGGGGGTTTTGCCGGGTTGTTCCTGCTGGAAGCACAGCGCTTAAGACGCGTTGTCTTGGGAAGCAGACGCTCTGCCAACTGAGCTACTCCCGCATGGGAGGCGAGCATAGCGCATAGGGAGCACAGATTGCTACGCTAAAGACATGAGAAAACCTCGAGACACTCAAAGCGAACCGACTCCAGCAGGGACGTTCGCGGCTTACATGCAGGAGGGGGACGCAAGGCTCCTGGGCAGGTGGCATAGCCAAGGTTCCCGAGGGCCCGACGGGGCAATGTCGTTTACTCTCTCGTCCCTTGCGGCGTCGGAACGGTTCTCACCAGGGGCCAAGCAATGAGGCTCAGCGACCACACCCTCGAATGGCTAATCGAAACACGTTACGCGGTAGATATGGCCACTAGAGCACGAATCCCCAAATCAGGCTGGTGCGGCACGTCTGATTTCCTAAATGAAGGCCTGCCAGCGGAGGGTGAAGCACGACGGGCGTTATCTCTTGTGGGCATTCAATTACGCGGCAGGTATGGCTTCCTGTTGCAGCCAGGTCCAAATAGGGCGACACACCATTACTTTATGGGAATCACACCTACACATGCGTACTACGCCGCCTGTCACGAACTCCAAGGTTTGCAACCGCTCTATCTGATCCCTAATACCCCGGCCAACGCTGCGCGCATTTTGGCGCAGGCACTGTTGATCTGTTCGCTCTACCAACTTGCTGCGTGGCTCGGCGAGGTGCCATGTTGGAAGGCGGGCAAGGAGGATGCATGGGGCAATCCTCTGCCCTTCTTGGAGCCGCGATATCCAGAGTTTGGTGCTTACCTATTCCGTGAGTTGGAGCTCGCAAAGAAGGTCGGTCTGTTGCCGCTTGCTGTGAACGAGGATTGAAACTCAGTCACGGGAGTTTTATGGGACCTCGCCAATAGTGCTTGTGAGCCAAGATGTCGGCCTGGTGCCGCCGCTTTTACCAGTCACAAAAACCGCGATATAACGTCGACGAAGGGTCTTTGTCACTCTGATAAAAACGCGTGTTGCCCCTTCGATTACCTCGCAGGCAGGATGCGGAGTTGGGCGGCCGTGCGGAATTTCTTTGCTGCATGCGTACCACTGATAGGTGAAGCTAGGTTCTGGCGATCCAACCCAACTACCACGAACAACGCGCAGATTTTGGCCAACTTGTAACACACCACTAATTGTTGGCTTGATGATTGCAGAGGCACGCTTGAGTGTGAATACTTTTGATTTGCGTGTAATTTTCCCACTCGCGTCAATCATTCGAGCAACAATTCGGTAACTCCCAGCGGACAGACGACAATCTGCGTTTGTCCCACTTAGATCGCCTCCTTGAGTTTTCTCAAACATGGTTGGTGAAAATTCACGCGCAGTGCATATAGGTGTGTCAGGCAAGGCGAAAGTAATTGTTCTGAGGCCGAAAGCAGATTGACGGAGAATCTCCTCGCGATTTTCTATTGATGTAATGCTGAGCTCTAACGCGAGCCCCGCACCTTCACCTGGCTGTGCTTCAACCACGACTGACTCAGCTGCGTAGTCGAGCGTAGAGATTTTCGGTTTGCCTGGACTTGATATTGACCACACATCCGCAAAAAATTGTGTCGGATTATTCAATGGAAACATTCCGAACACTGCCCACTGATTGTCTTGTCCAGGTTCAGTATATGGAACTTGGATGTCAAATGAGCAAATTCCATTTTGGTCAACTGGCGCGGTCGCCTCGTGGAAATCAGTACCATAGTTTATTGACCAGTCAGTGAAATGACCGTCACTAACACTTAACAAAAGTTGACAGTAAGTGCCCGCTGGCACGTCAGATCCATTCAAGTAGGTCACTCTAAAGGAAGGTTTCCACTTGGCACCAATTGCAGCATATCGAGCAACACCGAGATCCACGGGGAAAACTAGCGGCATATTCGCTTCAACAACGCCATCTGAAGGTTTGGGTGAGGGGTATTCGAACCAATGTATTGTTCCTGAAGATTGGGTTTCTGCGTCTTCGTACTGAAAAATAAATTCAGCGTCCCAGCCCATTACATTTTCATTACCTCCAGGAAGAGTCTCGGGCAACACGCCCGGCAAACGCAGTTGGGGCGCGCAGTTCGTTTTATGGGCCTGAGAGCTATTGCTGTTAGAACCTGGTTTCAAGCCAGTCGTCCATTCTCCGTTGATTTGAAAAGTGCATTTGTCTACCCAGGCAGGAGCATGGAGGTTCCAGGTTTCTTGAAATTCAAATGGCTCATAATCGCTATCCCAATCTGTTGGGTTCCATCCGAGCAACTTTGAGCAATCGTCACATTGAGTCGCGCCTACCTCTGGCCCAGTACCGTCGTAGTCAAACGATAATGTGCGCCCTGCATTTTGGCCGTAGGCGACACACTCGTTGGGAGTGTCGCCATCAAGGTCTGCGATTGAACCTGGCAACACAATTTTTAGAGAGTACTGACAGTCTTCATACACTGCCCAGTACCCAACCCAATCATTGATAGCGCCAGAAGCTACGTGACGTTGATCTATTCTTAGACTCGGTACAACAAATTTGAACGCGCATTGACCTTCAGGTAGCAACGCAGTGCGAAGAGAAACCCCGCCGCCAAAACCATAAATCTGAATTGCGCAATCAATCCCCAAGTCGTCTAAAGTAAGCGTCTCGTCTTGTGACCTCGCATTGACAGTCACAATGTCTCCTCTAAACACTTTTCCGTTAGTTCGATGAATTCCAGCGGGGTTAACGATGCTAAGTTCAATATGAAGTTGTGAGTTAATTGCGTGCACAGTCTGAACCGAGGCAGGTAAAACCGAGATTGTGAGCAGAGAAATGACCAACACGATATGGCGCAAAATGCGTTCAGGTGCTTTCTTAGGATTGCCTATCACCGCGTTTGACCTCCAAAATTTCCCCAAGAAGTCGAATGTTGTCGGTCCTTCTATAACTGGCCCGATTTTACGGACTCTGAGCGTCAGATTAGTGAGATTTCGAAGCAGAAAGCGAGTTCGTTTCACGATTTTGGATACAGGCTCTAGTTGTGGAGCCCCGAACCTGACACGTTCGGAAAGGCTTTTGGGTTGCGCGCCCGACGCTGGAATTTTGCGTGACTTGGCGGGTATCCTGTTTGCATGGAGCAGGCGCAACGAGAGGTATCGGCACACTGGTTGGGGCGGGTGGCGTACGACGACGCGCACCTCCTGCAGCGGCAGCTGGTGGCAGAGCGGATTGAAGGACGAGGGATCGACACCCTTCTGGCGCTTGAGCATGATCCGGTATTGACCCTCGGGCGCAATGCGTCGCCCGATCACCTGCATCTCACCGAAGCCGAATACATCGCGCGCGGCATCGCCGTCCGGCATGTTGAGCGCGGTGGCGAGGTGACGTATCACGGGCCTGGGCATCTCGTCGTCTATCCGATCATCGCGCTACGCGCAGGGGGGATCACGTTGCGCGAGCACATTCGCGCGCTCGAAGGGGCGCTGATCGATGCCTGTGCGGCGTATGGGATTACTGCGGAGCGCCGCGATGGTGCACCCGGCTGCTGGATTGGCGAGCGAAAGATTGGTGCGGTGGGCGTTCGAGTCGAGCAGGGCGTGGCTTGGCATGGACTCGCGTTGAATGTCGGGCGTGATCTCGATGCGTTCGATCTGATCAATCCGTGCGGGCATGCAGGCGTGGTTTCAACCTCAATCGCAGCGGAGCGAGACTGGCAGGCCGTTGCCGCTGGCCGCCGCGGGTCGGTCGGTGCACCGCCGCCGCCACTCGCCGAGGTTGCACTCCATGTTGCACGCTCCTACGCAACGGCGATCAGCGCGTACGTTGATCCCGCTACCCTCTCTGCCATGGAGATCGAGGTTCGATGAGCGGCGGTATCTGGGAGTTACGACGCGATGAGATCACCGGCTGGTGGTCGGCGACGGTCGTCGACCGCGAGTTTGAGCCGACGCGCTTTGTAGCCGAGCGGCTGAGTGCCGAGCGGGATCCATCGTGCAAGAACTGTGCCGAAGCGACGATTGAAGGCGTAACGCGCCGTATGCTCCGCCAGGGTGCCTTTCAGTCGGTTGGAACGCGCAGCGATGCTGCCCGCGGCGAGTCGGGATTCCTCACGTTGAGCGGGATGGAGGAGGCCGGATCCTGGTCAACGATCATCGCGCCGAAGCTTGCACACGGAGAGCTCGATGAGGTCCCCGTTGGGCTCGTTGCCGATTTCCTTATCGGAGTGCGCGATCACCTCCGCGCGGGGCGCGAGAGCGGGACAACCGCCTACATTCAATATGTGCGCAATGCCGGCGCACAGGCGGGCGCGATGACCGACCACCTCTGCTTCGACGCCTACGATCTGCCACAGGTGCCGCACCGGCTCGCCGAAGAGATAGGCGGTGCAGCGCGCGTCTCGATTCGTGCTGGGGGCTGTGCGTATTGCCGGATGATCCACGAAGAGGAGTCGAGCGGGCGCCGCGTCGTACACCGCGACGCCTACGGTCTCGTCGTTGCTCCATTCGCGAGCCGGTCCGCGTTTGAGACCTGGGTGCTCCCGCATGGGCATGCCGCCGATTTTGCCGATGCCGATCTCGCGACCCTGCGGGGCGTTGCCGAGACGCTCCAGGTAGCGGTGCGTGCGCTCCGGGCGATCGGCATGCCGCCATACAACCTCATGCTCCACACGGCGCCGCTCCGCGAACGGGTCGACATCACCTACCACTGGCACTGGGAGCTCCACCCGCGCCTTCGTCCGATTGGCGGCCTAGAACTCGCCTCGGGGATTCCCGTGGTGCCCATCGCCCCCGAGGAGGCCGCTGCGGAACTCCGCCGCGCTCTGCGCTAGGTGTCCTGCTAGCATTCGGCAGCACCCGCAACGTGGTCGCCAGAGAACGGCCGGCGGGGCAGAGGAGAACCCATGGCTCGACAAGTGATGAACGCCGAAGAGATCCGTCGCGCACTCACCCGCATCTCCCACGAGATCATTGAGAAAGAGGGGACCGAGGGTCTCGTCGTCGTTGGTATCCAACGTCGCGGCGTTCCACTTGCGAAGGTGATCGTTGATGCGATCAAAGAAAACGAGGGCGTGACCGTCGAGTCGGGCACCCTTGACATCAGTTTCTACCGCGACGATCTTTCGACCATCGCGGTTGCCCCCGTGCATCGCGGCACATCGATCCCTGGCGACATCACGGGGAAGACCGTCATCCTCGTTGACGACGTCCTTTACACGGGGCGCACGATCCGTGCCGGCCTCGATGCCCTGATCGATTACGGTCGCCCGAAGGCGATCCGCCTCGTTGCACTCATCGACCGCGGTCACCGTGAACTGCCGATACGCGCCGATCACGTGGGGAAGAACATTCCGACCACGAGTGAAGAGGTGGTGCGTGTCTGCGTGAAAGAGATTGATGGTGAAGACCTCGTGAAGGTGGAGCTGCTCGCCGAACATCTTGCAGCGAATGAGGCGGCGGCCAAAGCGCAGGGTTGATCTGCTGAGGAGGGGCGTCCCCATGGCCGCCACGCAGCACCTACTCGATGTCGATGGCCTCTCGTGGCCAGAGCTGCAACGGCGCCTTGCCGTCGCAGAGCAGATGCGCGCGATCCGTCTCTCGCAAGCGGGTCGGGTGAATGATCTGCGCGACCAATCCGTGGCGATGCTCTTCTACGAAGCATCCACACGCACGCGCCTTTCGTTTGTCGAGGCGGCACACGCACTCGGAGCACACCTCATTGATTTCGACGTGAGCAGCTCATCGGTAGGGAAGGGCGAGTCGCTCGCCGATACGGTGCGCACGCTCGGCGCGCTGGGCGCGACCACGATCGTCCTGCGCCACGATCGCGCTGGTGCACCATGGCTCGCTGCACAGGCGTTCGGTGGGCATGTGCTGAATGCCGGTGACGGCTGGCACGCTCATCCAACCCAGGCGCTACTCGACCTTGCAGTGCTGATCCGACACATCGCTGCGAGCGACGGCTCGCTGGCCGGGAGGCGCATTGCGATTTTGGGAGACCTGCTCCATAGCCGCGTGGTTCGTTCCAACCTCCACACGTTGACCGCCGCTGGGGCAGATGTGCGACTGGCTGGCCCTGCACCGCTCGTTGCGGGATTCCATGACTACGTCGCATCACGCACGCTGACGCACGGATCAATCCGCATTGTTGCCACCGCCGACGAGGCGCTCGAGGGGGCAGATGCGGCCATGGCGTTGCGCATTCAACGCGAGCGACTTGATGGTGCGTCCCTCGGATCCACCGAAACCTATCGGAAGGAGTGGGGGATAACCGAGGAGCGACTCGCACGTGTCGCGGCACCGAGCTGCCGCGTCCTCCATCCAGGACCAATGAACGAAGGTGTTGAGATCGACCCCGACGTTGCGCAGGGGTCACGCAGCCTCGTGCTCGAGCAGGTTGCAGAGGGTGTGCCAACCCGCATGGCCGCACTCTGGATCGCCGCGCGTGGCCTCGATGCATCACCACCGGTGGTACTCGTATGACCAAGGCAGCACACCGATTTGTTGACCACTGGCTTGTCGATCCAATTGCCAAGCGCGCCGGTGTCGCGACACTTGATGTTGAGGGGAGTCAGGTCGCTGCCGTTGCATGGCGCGATGGAGAGGTGGCAGCACGTGCGGCATGGGAGGCTGGCGCGAATCCAGGGGTGGGCGACCCGGCTCGCATGATACTTCCAGCACTGATCGATCTCCATGCGCACGCTCGACAGCCAGGCGCGAGTGGCTCAGAAGATGTGGAGAGCTTTGCTCGCGCTGCGGCCCACGGCGGTTATGGGAGTGCCTGTCTCATGCCGAACACCGAGCCAGCCGCAGACTCGGCCGAGACCCTTGATGCAATGGTCCGCCCGCACTCTGGAGCCCCGTTGAGCCTGCGCCTTCTCCCCATTGCCACCGCAACCGTAGGGCGCCGCGGCGAGCAGGTCGCACCGCTCGCGGCGCTCGTCGCTGCGGGAGCTGTTGCCTGCTCTGATGATGGGGCGCCGATCGCCGACCCGCGCCTCTTTGCCGAGGTACTTGCCGCCGCCGCCACTGCGGGGATACCGCTGATTGAGCACAGCGAAGATCTGGAGCAATCCGCAGGTGGCGAGGCGGCGGATGGAGCCGTGGCCCTACGCCTCGGCCTGCGCCCGTGGCCCGCTCGTGCCGAGCATGAAGCGGTCGCGCGCAACATCGCGATCCTCCGTGAAGTTGCTGCACGCATTCCGCATGCACGCCTCCACCTCACACACCTCTCAACTGCGGCATCACTGCAACATGTTCGTGCGGCACAAGCGAGTGGGTTGCAGGTGACCTGTGACGTCACGCCGCATCACCTCGCCTTGAGCGACACCTGGCTGATGGGTGAGCAGCGCTGGTCATGGATTCCAGGAGACGACACGATCTCTCCGAGCGCCGATGCATTCAATACGAACCTACGCGTCTGCCCGCCACTGCGCGCCGCGGTAGATAGTGCAGCATGCCGCGCCGCACTTCGTGATGGAACAGCTCGCGCAATCGCAACTGATCATGCGCCGCACTCGCGCGAACGCAAGGAGGTGGAATTCGGACGCGCAGCCAACGGCATTGCAGGCATCGAGACGAGCCTGAGCGTTGCACTCGCCGCGCAGGCGGCGGGTGAGCTCTCACTCGCAACACTCGTCGCAGCGCTGACCACTGGCCCTGCCGCGTTGCTCGAAGGGAAGCTGCCAGCACCCACACTCTCAGTTGGTGCACCGGCAAGCCTTGTCGTCGTCGATCGCCTCGCGACCTGGGCGCCGGCACGGGCGAACCTCCTCGGCAGGAGCATCAATACGCCGCTCCTCGGTGTTGTGCTCCCTGGAGTGGTGCGCCTCACCCTGCACGCAGGGGCAACCGCCTATTCAGGCTAGTTCTTCAATCTGCGCCAGAATGCGCACATGAGCACCGTGCCGCCACCCGCACCGGAATATAAGGGCGCTCCGCTGGATGCTGAGCGGGGCCCAGGCCTCGGCTGCTTCTGGATTCAGGTGGTCGTTCTCGCCCTCTTCATCATCCTGGCCCCCCTCTCAGCGGTGCTGAATTGGGGGCCCGCCATCGCCACATTCTTCCTCATCGGGGTTGTCGTCCTCCTTCTTCTCGTGGGGCAGACGGCGATCTTCCTCCTCCGTCTCGTGGCGGCTGATCGAAAGACGCGCCGCGCACCGCTCGGTAGCGCAACGAAGACCGTCGGCCAGCTTGAAGAGGAGGCGCGGAAGCATGCGGTAGGCGACGCGGGTGACGCGGGCAGCGGCGGCGTGGGAGAATCCGACTGATGCCTGTGCTTGCAACGTACTTTTCGATTCGCCGGGGCCGCGACCCCTTCTTCAAGTTCTTCATGCGCACGATCTTTCCGCGAACGGTGAAGGAATACGAGAAAAAGTTCGGCATCAAGTTTCTTGGCTGGTACAACGTTGCCCACGGCTGGGATTTTGACAACGTCATCATGTTCGATTTTCCCGACTACGGAACACTCGATAAGCTCGAGGCCGACGAGTCATCTCGCGCGCTGGGCCATCGCGCTGGCGAGTGGATGTTCGAGCGACACCATTCAATGTTCTTGCGCGAGCGCCTCTCGTCTGATCTTGAGTATTCCGGCTGATGGGCTTGCGTAGCGCACTCGGCAAGGCGCGCAAGAAGCGCACGGCAGCACAACAGAGGGTGGCGGCAACGAAGGGCGTGCCTACCCGTGCACCATCGAGTCGCTCCGACGCGCTGGCACGGAGCCTAGTGGTAGCCGCTGAGACGGCCGGCTCAGAGCGACTCCTCGCCGTTGATCAAGCAGCGGATCGCCTCAACCGCTACTTGCGCGAGCATCGCGCGATCCTTATCTCGATCTCACCCGTCCTCCTAGCTGGAACGAAGAAGGCTCCGCAGTTGATCCTCGAGCGCGATGGATCGTTCCGTGTGCGCTCGTCGAGCGGTCGTGGGAAGAGCATCCTTGAACGCGTGCGACCGACCGAACTCGTTGAACTCTGGGTTGTCGCCGATCTGTATGAGCGCATAGAAGCGGCACTCCGTGGCGCGGCAGGGTTGGCGACGCGCCCAACCGGGGCAGTGGTTGCGGGGATCGGTGTCGCCGGAGATCGCGGCGCCAAGGTCTGATGTCCATGATGGGCATGGCGCCCGTCGTCGCTGAGGTTGTCGGACTGGGCGAGCTCGCTCCAGGGCGCATTGCCATCAAACTGCACGCACCATCCTTCGTTGCCGGCCTCCGACCCGGGCATGCGCTCCATCTCTTGCGTGCCGAGGCTGGCGGCTATCGGTTGCGACGGGTTGCCCCCGTTACCCTGCTGGATCCGCTTCGCGGCGTGGTTGAGGTGGGGCTCCAACCACGTGCCGACGGTGGTCGCGACTCACTCGTCGACATTCGCATCGGTGAGCGCGTGGCGCTGACCGGCCCGATCGGTCAGCCGATCCCCAAGGTGCCGCGCTCAACGCAGCTCCTTGTTGCGTGCGACGGCGAAGGCTTCGCCTGGGTGCGCCTCCTCATCAACACTGCGGTTGCAGAGGGCCGCTCAGTAGTGCTCGCGCAATCGGCACAGACTGCCGCAGAGCTCATCCCCGCTGCGCTCCTCCCCGAGCGCGTAGAAATTGTGGTTGCGACGGCAGACGGATCTCTCGGCGTGCACGGCAGTATCGCTGACCTCCTCCCGCAGTACGTGGCATGGGCCGACCAAGCAGTCGCCGCTGGCGCGTCGACACTTGTCGATGCCGCCCGTAGCGCTGCGCGAAAACACTTAAGCGGCAGTCGAACGACGGCACGTGGATCGCGCAGCAGCCGTCGCGAAGGCGACGCGTGGCTCTCGGTAATCGTTACCCACGAGGTTGGTGGTGGGAGTGGCGTGTGCGGTGGTTGCACCGTGCCGACACGTACTGGATCAATTCGTCTCTGTCGCGAAGGCCCAGCGATCGACATACGCAGTTTTGACGGCGGGGGATGAGATGAGCGACAAGCTGCTGCGGATCAATCCTGCGATCGTTGAGTTGCGCGCAACGCTTGGGAGCACGCGTCGACTCCACGTTGAACGCCCAGTCGTACTTGCGAGTGGTCCACTCGGCTTCGGTGCCGAGGTTGCCGACCTTGTCGACTTGCGTAGCGTTGGGCTCTTTGTGACGCGTGGCGTGAGCCTCACCGCACGTGCAGGCGGCGGGTTACCCCGTGTCGCTGAGGTCCCAGGAGGCCTCCTCCATGCGATCGGACGCGAGAACCCAGGCGTCGATGAGGTGATGGAGCGCCATGGTGCATCGTGGCGCGCGGCACCGTGTGCCGTTGCCGTGTCGCTCGTTGCGGCTGGCACGAGCGACCTGAAACGTTTGCTACGTGCGCTTGAGCGCCGCGCTGATGCATTCAACATTGCAGCATACGAGCTCGACCTTACGGTTCCAGCGGCCGAGCTGGATGGCGCCCGTTGGGAGGCGAATTCAGATGCAGCCTTGCGCCTCATCGATATCGCACGGGAGGCGGGGGAGCGCCCTCTCGTCGTGAAGGTCTCTCCAGGAGCCGTCGACCTGGCACGCTTGAGCCGCGATGGGATCGATGCCGGCCTCGACCTCCTCTCGATCAGTGGCTCGCCGATCGGCTACCTCCCGGATCGCTCCCGCCACGCTGCTGCACTCGCCGCTGGCGCAGGAGAACTCTCTGGGCCACTCGTTCGACCGCTCGCGCTCGCTGCAATAGCCGCCACGGCAGGCCTTCGCGGTGCACCGCCGATCATTGGCGGTGGCGGCATCGGCTCACCGGCTGACGCCCTCGACTTCTTTGCCGCGGGGGCAACGCTCGTGAGCCTTGGCAGTGCGCTCTGGGCGGATGCGAATCTTCCCGCTGCTGTGGGTGAGAGCGCACGCCGTGCAGCCGCGGCACGCGGCCACGACACGGTTGCAGGGCTCATCGGCACTGCACTTGCGCCAACACGCTAGGCTGCGCGCATGAACGAACGCCTCATCCCAACGCGCGAGCAGCTCACGCCACCAGTTGGCTACCCAAGCGCGCCAGTCGACCCGCTTGACCTCGATGCATCAACGCGCCGTGTTGAGGGGCTCATGCTTGCAACGCACGCACTACAGCGCGGACACTTTCTCCTGAAGAGCGGACGCCATGCGGGCTCGTACGTCGAGAAGTGGGCGCTGCTGCAATATCCGGAAGCTGCTGCTGAACTCTGCGGCATCATCGCAACGCGTGCCCTGGAATACGCGCAGAGCATTGGCACTGAGTTCGACCTTGTCGTCGGGCCAACAACCGGTGGCGTACTACTCGCCTACGAGGTCGCGCGTCGCCTCGGCGTGCGCGGTATCTTTGCCGAAGAGGTGCGCGGTGAGAGTGGTGCCACCCGTCGAGAGTTTCGTCGCGGCTTCCACATTGTACCGCGCTCACGCGTACTCCTTGTTGACGATGTTGTGACGACTGGGGGCTCACTCCATGCGATGCTCCCACCACTCTATGCGGCCGGTGCACATCCAATTGCTGCTGCTGTCCTTGTGAGCCGGGACCCTGCAACGGAGGCACTCGAGTCACCAGGCAACGCTCCAATCCCGCTGATTGCCGCACTGACGCTCGACCTGCCAACTTATGAGGCGGCAACCTGCCCGCACTGTGCGGCGGGAGAGCCAGTCGGAGCACCAGGGAGTCGTGGACAGTCCGGGTCGGCAGAGGCTACTTCTTAGCGATCTCCGCTAGGGCGGCACGCAACTCTTCCACGCTCACAACCCCTTCAAATGACTCGACCACGCGCCCCTTAGCGTCAATGGTGAAAATCCACGGCTCAATCGGGAGCTGCCAGGCTGTGGCAATTGGATTGGGCTGGAGTCCGACACCTGGCACCATCACTGGGACCATTCGCGTGCCGTTCCACTCCATCACATACGGCTCAACATGGATAATCGCAAGATGTTTGAACGAGGGTGCCACCGCCTTGATGGTGGTGAGCGTTGGCCCGCACGCCTCTGAGGTGCAGAAGCCGGGCGAAGCAAAGACGATCATGAATGGCCTGCCTGCGGCCAGGAGATCCGATGCTGAATCGCGATAGAGGCGCGCAAGCGGTTCACTGTCGGTGCTCACTCCAGCCAGTCCGTGCGGATCCTCCGCAGCGGTCGGCGTTGCGATGGCCGGCGCTTTGTCGCCAGGTCGTGGCGCGATGCCCTGTTCAAAGACCACGGCGGCGAAGTGAATATTCACCGCCGCGCCAGCGTCGTTCGTACCACTGACAACTATGCCCATGTCACGAAGGCCAAGAGGAAGTGTTGCGGGCCCAACAAAGAATCCCTTTGTTGGTTTTGATGCCCATTCAAATGTGAGCGTTGATGGAGCGGCTAATGGCGTGCAGCCGTCGACCGCAAGGTCGTAGAGCTGCGCCGTGAGACTCCACTGGGAGCCATCAAGTGGATAGCCCGTCGAGTCAAGAAGCCCCAAGAGTAGCCTTGTTTTTCCTGGTGCAAGATCTCGGTTGACGAGATTGGGTATTGGGCCCGTCGTCATGACCTTCCCGCTTGCCGGCCACTGGTCGAGACAGCCGATCCGAGTGCTTGTCATCGACGGTGTCGGACTGGCACCTGCGCTCTCGTTACAGGCAGCCGTCAGGACGATGAGTGCGGCGGCGAGCGAGAGGATGCGGCGGTGTCGGTGCATACCGTGACTCTACCGCAAGCATGTTGGCGAGCGCGTATTATTGCGGCATGGTTGCCTTCCGTCGCCTGCTCCGCCTCCTTCTAGGTGCGACCGTCGGCCTCGTTGTTGTCGGCGTGATCGTGCGCGCAACAGAGTCGGGAATGGGGTGCCCAGACTGGCCGCTCTGCTACGGTCAGATCATTCCGCCGCTCGATGACTACAAGGCGTGGCTCGAGTGGATTCACCGCACGATTGCTGCGGGGATCGGCCTGATCGTTCTCGGCGTAGTCGCCGCGGCCCTCCGCTCGCTGCGAGGGCGGCGCTCGCTGCAGGGCGCCTCACTCGCGCTCCTCGCGCTCGTCCTCTTCCAGGCATGGCTCGGCCGCCAGACGGTGCTTGAATCCAACTCGGGGCGCTCCGTAACCGCGCATCTTGCAACGGCGATGGCATTCGCTGGGCTCCAGGTCTGGGTCTACATTCGAAGCGGATACCCAGAGAAACTTCCGGGGATCACGCGTGCGAAGGGTGCAGTCATCGCGCCGCTGATTGCCGCTGGCGCCGTATATGCCCTCCTCCTCTTCGGATCAAATGTCACGGCAACCGATACGGGTCTGATCTACCCAGACTGGCCGCTCATGGGCGGTACGCCAGTGCCACCGATCACCGGGCTCGCTGCGCCGCAGATCCTCCATCGCTACGCGACCGGGATCGTTGCACTTGTTCTCGTTGCAGCCACCTGGATCGTGCGTCGTGAGGCGGGGAGCCCGCGTCGCGTGAAGCGCCTCCTCGAGGCAAGCCTTGGCATCTTTGCAGTTCAGTGCATGATCGGCGCGTTGCAAATCGTCACGAAACTTGCCCCATGGACACAGACACTCCATGTCGCACTGGCAACGACGATCTGGCTCCTCACAGCAGCCGCTGCCGTCACCGCGCTGCTTGAGGCCCGCGTTGGGTCGGACCGCTCCAACTCTTTGGGCGGTGGGAGCATGCGCAGCAGCATCCTCGCCTACGTTGCGCTCACCAAGCCGCGGATCGTTGAGCTCCTCCTTATTACCACTGTCCCTGCGATGCTCCTTGCGGCGCACGGGATGCCATCTCCGTTGCTCATTGGCGCAGCGTTGATCGGCGGAACCCTCAGTGCAGCGAGTGCGAATGTGTTCAATTGCATTGTCGATGCTGATATCGACGCGCGCATGGCGCGCACAAAGAGCCGGCCACTCGTTGCCGGATCGATCAGCATCGGGAGCGCATTGCGCTTCGCTTCGCTCCTCGGCATCGCGAGCTTCCTCTTCTTGGCGGCAACAACAACGATGATGGCCGCCTTCCTCTCGCTCCTTGCACTCGCCTTCTACGTGCTCATCTATACGTTGATCTTGAAGCGATCGACGCCGCAGAACATCGTGATCGGCGGAGCTGCAGGAGCACTACCACCCGTGATCGGATGGGCGGCGGTGACCGGCGATGTGACGCTTGTCCCGATCTTGCTCTTCGCCCTCGTCTTCTACTGGACACCGCCCCACTTCTGGGCGCTCGCGTTGCGCATCGGTCCCGACTATGCCGACGCGGGTGTGCCCATGCTCCCCGTGCTTGCGGGCCCAGCCGAGACGGCACGACAGATCTGGCTCTATACGATCCTGCTCGTTGCGATGAGCCTCATCCTCTGGGTCGTTGCTGGGATGGGACTCGTCTATCTCGCCGTGGCGTCGATTGGCGGCGCGATCTTCTTGCTCCGTGCCTGGCGCCTGCGCGGCGATGTTCTTGGTGATGGAGCGTTGCGTGGCGCGACCCGCCTCTATCGTTTTTCGATCACGTATCTCACCGTGATCTTCGCCTCGATCGCGATCGACGCACTCCTACCGCGCTAGGCGTCGCGCGAACGCACGAGGCTAGCGTCGCGTGGCGCTCGCCGCCTGCTTCTCTGCGCGACCGCCCTTATCTAATCGCGCGAGCCAGAACTGCACCTGCGGGCCGATGGTGAAGGCGAACCAGATCGTGCCGAATCCAAACGTGCCGCCGCAGGCGATGCCGATGATGCCGACCAGCACTTCGATCGCGGTCCGTACCTGCCAGATCGGGCGGCCGGTGATGCGGTGGAAGCCGGTCATCAGGCCATCACGCGGACCCGGGCCGTTCCCACTGCCGATGTAGATGCCCGAGCCAATGCCGACGAGCGCGGTGCCGGCAATCGCGAGTGCGCCACTGAGGATCGGTTGCGTGGCGAGGATCACTGGTGGTGTCGGCACATTGGCGAGACGAGCAGCACCAAGGATCAGATTCATCACCCAACCGATCACCACGATATTGCTCAACGTGCCAAGGCCGGGGCGTTGGCGTAGGGGGATCCAGAGCAAGATGACAAAGAGCCCGCTGAGCTGTGCGGCAGTGCCGATCGGCACCCCGAGTTGTATGCCAAGGCCTTGATGGAAGATTTCCCAACCGGGTAGCCCGCCCCCGCCAATAACCATGAGGGTGAGGCCAAGCGCGAACACCGTCTGTCCGGCGACGGATTGTGGGAAGTGGCGAATTGCGGTTGGGGTGATCGCTTCGGCGAGCCAGTTGCTGCGTGGTGCGGCCATAATGCTCCTCCTACGCGTCGCGCTCATGCTGCGCGGCTGCCGCGCGGTGGAGGCGATCGGCGATCGCCAGCCCAAGACCATCCGAAGGATACGGCGCAACAAGGATCCCTGCTGAGCGCTCGCCACCGAGCGCGCTATCGATGCTGTGGAGCAGATCAAAGAGGCGCGATGCAGCGCGCGCGTGGTCGAGCGTTGGCGAGAGGGCGACGCTCAGAGCGACGCTGAGGTCCACTGCGCGAGCGACCTCGGCGAGCTCCATCGTTGCCGAATTGTCTGGTCCGACGATGGCGACACGCTGCA
>JBJSXZ010000134.1:0-1039 GCA_046086645.1 Candidatus Limnocylindrus sp. | reverse complement strand
AGCGCACGGTTCACATCCGTGCGGTCACTGGTTCGAGTCCAGTATCGCCCACCACATTTGGTCCGCGTTTCGCGTCCTTTTCCTTTTTGTTCTGCTTCAGCGTGCTGAGTGCGGCGCTATTGGCGTCCTAGTGTCCGCTCGCTGCCAGCCTTCGCAGCACTGCCGGCATGATCCCGCCGTGGCGGTAGGTCTCGCTCTCGATAGGGCCATCGAGGCGGACCAGCACCGTAAATGTGGTGCGCACGTTGGTTGCTGGATGTACGGCATCGACTGAGATCTTGGATCGCGGGGCGAGAACGCTGAGTCCAGCAATGGTGAACGCCTCTTCTCCTGTGAGGCCGAGTGACGCGGCAGATTCGCCAGGGAGGAATTGCAACGGGAGTACGCCCATGCCGATTAGGTTGGAGCGATGGATCCGCTCGTACGATTGGGCGATCACGGCACGGACGCCGAGCATGCGGGTCCCCTTGGCTGCCCAGTCGCGCGACGAGCCCGAGCCGTACTCGCGCCCAGCAAGGATGATCAGCGGCGTGCCGTCTGACCTGTAGCGGCTCGCCGCGTCGGCAACGGGAAGGAGCTCGTCATTCGGAAGGTAGCGCGTAACTGGTCCTTCGACACCGCCAGCAAGGAGGTTGCGCAGCCGTGTATTGGCGAAGGTGCCACGCATCATCACCTCGTCGTGGCCGCGGCGTGACCCGTACGAATTGAAATCGGCGGCCTCGATGCCGTGATCGATGAGCCAGCGCCCAGCAGGCGAGTCTTTCTTGATGACGCCGGCTGGCGAGATATGGTCGGTCGTCACCGAGTCGCCAAGGACGAGGAGCGCGCGTGCGCCAGCCAGATCGGCGATTGGAACCGGCGTGATCGTGATCCCTTCGGTGAATGCTGGACGCGCAATGTAGGTGGAGTGGGAATCCCAGGCGTAGGTGCCTCCAGTTGGAACCACCAGGCCCTGCCATCGCGCATCACCCTCGTAGAGGCTGCGATAGCTCGCTCGGTAGAGGCTCGCATCTGCTGCAGCGGCGACCGCGGCGGCCAC
>JBJSXZ010000133.1:0-12949 GCA_046086645.1 Candidatus Limnocylindrus sp. | reverse complement strand
CCGAAGCTCGAAGCACTTGGATTTACGCGGAGGCTCCGTCGATCACAGTCCAGGCTTACGAAGCAACTTCGCGTCCTTCGTAATTACCCCGAGCGCGCGATGCCATTCGGTATTGCACTCCTCCTTGCAGTCGCTGTCGTTGCGAGCCTTCTACCTGGAGCTCCTGCAGACGCACGCCTTGCTCTGATCAGCGTGGATGCAGAGTCCGATGTCGCAAGCGCGGACAGTGCAATAACAAGCGGAACATGGGGCTCGGGCCAAGATATCGACACAGGGGTTGTCGATTTGACGAGCTCACAAGTCAACGCCACATCGCTCGATGGTGAGATGCTGATCGGTGAGATTCCGCTTGGAGCATCAGCCAGCTGGCGGGCGATTGAACCACGCATGTTGGTTGGCGATTCTGAAACCTCGCTGTTTGCGGCTGGAGATTTCGGCGTAGTTATTCAAGATGATGGCCGCTTCACGCTTCCCGCAGCAATAGATCCAATTGTCCACGATGGCCGCTCGCATTTAATTGTGCACGTGGTGAGACGTGGCGAGTCACTTCAGGCAATTGCAAAGAAGTACCACGTATCGCTAATGGAGCTTGTCTGGTCAAACGGATTGACGAACATCGATCGACCAGCGGGGGGGCGCAGGCTCCGCGTTCCAGATACACACGGGGTCGTGCACATCGTTAAAGAGCATGAGACGCTAAAGTCAATTGCAGCGCGAGTTGGAGTCTCCGTGAAACGGCTGATGGACTACAACGACTTGCGCTCAGCAAATGTCGTCATTGGGATGGTCCTCATCGCCCCGGGCGGCCATGGTGCCTCCCTGCCGACCTATCGAACACCATGGAATGGCGTGTATGCGTACAGCGGCTCGCTGCCAAAGGTTTACAGCGGAACAACCTTCCGCTATCCCCTGCCTGGCGGCTCCTATGTGCGCGGTTTCACGCGAACGCATCAAGGGATGGATATTGCAGCTCCGATTGGGCGCCCGATCCTTGCCGCAGCTGCAGGGGTTGTCGTGCGAGCAGGTTGGATGAGCGGTGGATGTGCAAACACCGTGTTTATCGCGCACGGTTCTAACCTCTATACGGGCTACTGTCACCAGTCGCGCATTCTCGTGTCGGTTGGTCAGCGCGTTGCTCGCGGACAGATTATTGGCCTGGTTGGTAGCACTGGTAACTCAACCGGCCCACACCTCCACTTCCTCGTCTCGCGTGGGTCGCCCTTCTCGTATAACTCTGTTCTCTACGACCCAGCTCGCTTCCTGCCTTAAACGGTGTTCCTCGACGTCGTAGAGATTTTTCTTGCAGCCGGTCGAGGAGGGGACGGCGCTTCGACGATGCGCCGCGAGGCGCATGTGCCGCGAGGCGGTCCCGACGGAGGTGATGGCGGTCGCGGCGGTAGTGTCTACGTTGAAGTGGACACTGGGCAGACGACCCTGCGCGATTTTGAAGTAAAGCGCCGCTACATCGCCGGTGATGCCGGCCCTGGCGGCAACAAGACGTCACACGGAAAAGCCGGCAAAGACCTTGTGATCGGCCTGCCGCCTGGGACCGCAATTTTCGATGTGGCCTCAGGCGACCTTATCGCCGACCTCGTTTCGCGAGAGCAACGTGTGTTGCTTGTACGCGGAGGACGTGGCGGACTGGGCAATGCGCACTTCACCACCTCAACGCACCAGGCGCCACGGCACGCACAGCGCGGTGAGCCAGGCGAAACGCGCAGCGTACGCCTTGAACTCAGGCTCATAGCAGACATTGGACTCGTCGGCCTTCCAAATGCCGGAAAGTCGACCCTCCTGGCTGCGCTCACCGCAGCCCAGCCGAAGATCGGTGACTACCCGTTCACCACACTCGAGCCAAACCTTGGCGTGATGGAGCTCGGCTACGAAGATGGTCGTCGACCAACGATCGCCGATCTCCCAGGATTAATCGAGGGGGCATCCATGGGGGCAGGCCTCGGGCTCGCCTTCTTGCGGCATGCAGCTCGCACGAGAATCCTTGTTCATGTTGTGGACGCAAGTGCTGCGGACCCGGTACGGGATGCAGCGATCATTCGCGAAGAACTTCGTGCGCATAACCCGGCGCTGCTGATGAAAACCACCCTCCTCGTGCTCAACAAGATCGATCGCCCAGAGGCGCTTGCCAAACTTGAGACGGTAGCGGCGGCCTTCCGGGAGCTCGGCCTCCATATTGTTGCCTGCTCGGCGCTGGGTGGAACAAAAGGGGAAGGGGTCGCAGAACTTCGCAAAGCGCTTGCCGAACTCCTCCCCGATGCGGAGACGCTCGCCCATCCGTCTGAGCCTGCTGGCGTTGTCGTGCACCGCATTGAGCCATTCACACTCCGCGGATTTGAGGTAAGTCGCGAAGGCGGCGGGTTCCGGGTTCGCGGCAAGGCGATTGAGCGCCTCGTTCACCAGACCGACTTTGGGCGCGATGAATCTGCCGAGCGATTCCAACACGAGCTCTCTCGTCTTGGCATAGAAACCGCACTACGCAAGGCCGGTTGCCGCAGTGGCGATGCCGTATGGATCGGGGAGATGCGCCTTGATTGGGAAGACCCAGATGACACAGATGAGTTGCGCGACGCCGCCGATGCCGTTGAAAGCCTGGAGCTAGATCGTGCAGCGACAGGTGCTGCGAGTGGCGAACGCGAGGGCGATCGGTGAACAAGATTGGCGTGTTGGGCGGAACGTTTGATCCGATTCATGATGGGCATCTTGCACTCGGTCAAGCGGCGCACGACATCCTTAAACTGGACAGCGTCCTCTTTGTTCCAGCTGCTCGGCCACCACACAAGGTTGGCGACCGTGTGACCGACCCCGAGGTGCGCTGTCACATGGTTCAACTCGCAATTGCAGAAAACCCAGCGTTTCAGATGAGCAGGCTGGAGGTTGACCGCCCTGGACTCTCGTTTACGATTGATACGCTGCGCGCACTGAGCGCGCAACATGCTGAGCATGGCTCGCCCGCCGACCTCACGCTGATCCTTTCGGTTGAGTCGCTTCTCGGTTTTCATGAATGGGAAGACCCGATCGGCATTCTGAAGTTGGCACGAGTTGCAGCGCTTCCGCGACCCGGCACCCCAACGCCAGATCGGATCTGGCTCACTCGCCACTTCCCTGGATTTGAGGATCGTTTCAACTACCTCGACGGCTTCCATCTTTCACACGCCAGCCGTGAACTCCGCGCCCTTGCCGCACGTGGGCGCTCCTTGCGATATCTCGTACCTGATGCGGTGGCCGACTATATCCAGCGCGAAGCGCTCTATCAGGGTCGCCCTGAACTGATCTTCGAGCGACCAGTTGAGATAGACGATGTGCCCGTCGATCCCGCAACCTGAGTACTCGGCTAGGCTGAAGGCGTGACGAAGCGACAACAGGCACCGATCGCACCCCACGACCTTGCTCGAAAGGTTGCACTTCTTGCTGAAGAGAAGAAGGCTACCGACATCATCGTTCTCGATGTGAGCGGCCTCACAACGGTTGCTGAAGCATTCGTGATCTGCACTGGCGGCTCTGAGCCCCAACTTGCCGCAATCATCGGCAGCATCGTCGATGGGCTAGAGGCCGAAGGGATCACCCCGTCGCATCGACACCGCTCTCCAACGTCTCACTGGATCGTCCTCGATTACGGAAGCGTCATCGTTCATGTATTCACGCCGCCAGAGCGCGCCTACTATCAGCTTGAGCAGCTCTGGGGTGCAGCAAGAGTACTGGTGCGAATTCAGTAACGCCTACGCGATCTGACTGGCGCTCCACCGAGTCAGCGCTGGTGCCCACGAACGATCTCCATCTCCTTTTGCGATTGCGTCTAGCTCCACGAGCCCCTCAATCGCCTGCGCGATCTCATCAGACCTCCATCGTCGCGCGGCCTCGGCAAGCTTTCCAGCAGGAAACTCATGCATGCTCAAGCGGCGCGCCACCTGCGATACCGGCAACCCCTCTTCAATAGTTCCGCCGTGGATTTGCGCAAGGTCACGCATTTTTCGATGGAGCGTAGCAACGACCATCGGCCCTGGTTCGCTCACGGCACGGAGAAGATGACGGGAGATCATTGAACCGTTTCGCGCGACGATTGCGTCGGCAAAGGCGAAGAGCGAGCCAATACCTCGATCAGCGACAAGCAGATCGACGGCACGCAGTGAGATCATCCCTGTTGGAATCGCCAGCATTAGCTTGTCTAGCTCCACTGCGGCAGTCATGCGCAGGCCACTACGGTCGAGGTCCGGCTCTCGCACCTCGGCACCGATGCGCGTCGCTATCTCGCGCGCAGCGTCGACAGCGATCTCACGACCAAGGGACCTTGCCCGCATGAGAATCCACGGAGCCAGCTCCCCTGCCGCTGGAGAGATGCATGGAGCAACTGCTCCACCCCAATCTTTGACCAGTTCCCCAAGCTCTCCTGGGCCGTCGGGTCGAGCCGCGCGAAGGTTTGGGCGTCGTGCGCGCTGGTCGATGAGCACGACCGCATTCCCTGGCGCCATCGACCCGAGTGCCTCGGCAAGTCCGCTGCGAAGCTCCTTTGATCGAACGAGCCTTCCGGCCCCCGCGACGATCAGGAGTGCACCGCCGCCGAACAATCCGCCCGTGCTGGCCCGCCGCCGCAGTTCGTTCAGGACTGCGCTTGCGTCTCCTGCACCGCGCTCCTCTACCTTGAGGCGGATGCGGTCGGGTGTTCCGCCGAGCGCGTCCCCAACGCCCATTTTGGCCGCTAGCGTCGCTAATGCCTCCTCGATCAAGAAGAGGTCGTCACCCCACGCGAGAAGGATTGGTGCGCTTTCCATGCGCGGATCGTAGCGGAGGTGAGCCGGCAGCCACCTAGTGCAGCGAGCGGCGCGTCGGCCAGCCTGAGGGGCTGCTCGGAATCCGACACTCGCACACCTATGCGCTCGAACACTGACCCCAATCGTTCGATCTCCGCACGAGAGGGCACGGCCATCTCACCCGCGCGTGTATGGGTGCGCCAGGCCCCAGTGTCAAGATCAACCACCGTAACTACGCGGCCCTGAAGATCGGTGCGTAATACGAGACCGCCCCGTTCGCTTAAGCGGGCAATCGTTGCAGCAACCGGGTGACCGTATGAATTCCCAACGCCGACAGAAACAATCGATAACCGTGGATCCGCAGCAGTGATGAAGAGTCTGCTTGCAGAAGTTCCACTCCCATGGTGGGGGGCCTTAAGAAGATCGACGGGCGTAGTGATCCTTGCAGCTATTCGTGGATCGATGTCCGCCTCTATGTCGCCTGTGAGGAGGGCTGAAAACCCATGCACATCAATGCGCAAGACAATTGATCGGTCATTCAGCGACCTTCCATCATTTGTTGGCGCTGCTGCCAGATACGCAGTTTCTGGCCATAAGACTGAGACGTTTGCCGTTCCCAATGAGAACGAGTCACCAGCATGAATGCTCCGATACGGAAGGTTTTCCGTAACAAGGATGCGGCGCCATGTTGCTGATGCCGGACCACCACCGCGCTCTTCTGCACCAAGTACTCCACCAATGCGGAATCGATCAATCAGGCGGGGTAGTCCAGCGAGGTGATCCTCATGAGGATGACTTGCAACAAGGATGTCAATACGCCTATCCCAAGAGGGAATGATTGCATCTAATTCTGTAAGTAATCGCGCGGGATCTGGTCCGCCGTCAACAAGCATCCTCCTCCCGCCAGTCTCTACAAGAATGGCATCTCCCTGACCAACATCGAGCACGGAAATCCGCAGCGTATCGCGCGGCGCCGCACTTGCGTACGAGTTGGCAAGACTACCAAGGAGAAGTAGCACGCAGGTTGCAGCAAGCAACTTCTGTCCCAGGCGGCGGTCAACATCGCTCGCACGTTCCGTTTCATCAACGCTCGCAAGGGGCTGTGAACTATACGGTCTGAGAAGCGCCATCCAACCGAAGGCCGTACTGAGAAGGCCGATTGGGATCGTTGCCGAGTGCGGCACGACGAGGGCACCACCTGGAAGCTTTGCTCCCTCGCTCGCAACGGCCGCGCACGCTTGGAAGAGTGCCGTTGCCGGTTGAGCGAGGATCGAGGTCAATGGAAGCAGCGCACTCGGAAGGAAGGTTGCAAACTCGCCCATGACAACAGCAATGATCGCCGCAGCAGTTGCGAGTGGGATTAGTGGCGCGATGAGGAGTGTCAGGGGGATTGACCAGAGTGCCACGCGACCAAAGAGTGCAATAACTACACCGAGCGTTGCTGCTTGGGCAGCAAGGCTGATCGCAACATCACCGCCGATGAAGCGCCAGGGTGTTTGTACGACGCCAGGCAACTTTGCTCCCAACAGCGCTGCATGGTTACTCCATTCTTGGGCCCTTGCCAGAAGACCTGCTGTTGCAAGTGCTGAGAGTCGGAAACCTGCGTCGAATACGATTGCAGGGTCAAGCAACGTCAAGGCAAGTACAGCTTGTGCTAGTGCAATTGCGCCCGAGCCTCTGCGACCACTTGCCGCACCAATGAGCGCCGCTGCCGCCATGAAGCTCGCACGGATGACGCTCGGGCTCGCACCAGCAAAGATGCCAAACAGCATTGCAGCAGCAACCAGGACCCAGCGACGCCTTCGCAGCGGTAAACCGTTAAGCGCGCGGCCAACAGCTCCCAAAACTATCGCCACGTTCCAGCCAGACAGGGCAACGATGTGGCCGAGGCCAGTCGCAGTAAATGCGATAGCCAGCCGTTCGTCGACCCTCTCTCGTAGCCCGATGGTTATCGCAGCAGCGAGCCCACCAGCAGGAGCGGGAATCACGCGCTCAATGTCGTCGCCAAACCTATTGCGGATGACCTCGATGAAACTTCTATGGCCCTGTAGCCGCACGCTTCGCGTCTGCGCAGAAGCGCTCACGCCGCGAACCCTGAGGCGGTCGATGGAGGAACCGTTGAGTTCAGCGAAGTCTAACTGGCACTCAATCTCGTCTCCGACGAAGAGCTGTGGATTGGGCGGCGTGCTAAGGAGCACACGCGCTGAACCCAACTCAACAATGACGCGTTGCTCTCCCCGCAAAGGCGCGAGCACGGCAGCGACTGTGACCTGCACATTCGGCGGTTCGCCAGCGAGTTCGCGGGCGGCATCAATGGCAGGAAGCGGCAGACCACCGAGGCTTACCCTGATCCCAACGAGTCCCACCCCGAGCAGGGCGGCCCGGAACCGTGGAGAAATGGTGCCACTGGCGGCGAATGCAACTGCCCCACAAATGGCAAAAAGGCGCGCAAGAAGGAGCAGGCGCTCCCCAGGAAGCGGAAGGATGAATAGGTGTGCAGCAACGATTGCGCAGATCGCCACGGTGCCTGCGCGCCCTCCAAGCCTGCCCCCTGGCAACGCCGGCAGGATGCTCAAGGAATGACGAGCGGTCGGATCTTCTCTAAGACTCCCTGGCTAACAATGCCGCGCTCAAGGAGGTCGTCCACGATGAGAAACGGCGCCTCCTCTCGTGAGGTGATGATCTTCTGCGCGGTTACAGGACCAATGCCGGGGAGAGTGTCGAGCTCATCGGCGCTCGCAGTATTGAGGTTTATCTTTTGACCCGACTGAGCGCCATCTGGCGTGGCGGCATCAGACGCAGCAACCTCTCCAGGGCCAGCGAAGAGTGCACCGCACGAGACTCCGGTAATCCCAAGCAAAAAGTAATCGTCTCGTGTCGGAACACGAATCGCCGATCCATCGATGAGTGGCGCTGCTAAGTTCAGGCAAACCTCAACTCGTAACGGGTCGACGCGCCTATTCCAACCACCAGCGGCACCAACCGCATCAATGACGCGTGAACCAACCTCTAATTCATACACTCCGGGTCGGGCGACCGCTCCACTCACCTCGACTCGCAGCGTTTCTTCTCGACCAATAGAAGCGGCCGGAGAAAATGTCGGGAAGTCACTCGTCTGATCAGATGGATTCGCTGCGGTGAGTATGAGGAATAGAACAACTACAAGTAGCGAAGCAGCAAGGAGTAGCTCTTTTTTGATCACAACTCATTGTTATTGCGGCGAAGTACTAGTCGCGTTTGAGGTGTGGAGAGGTCAGCGACCCCGTGCCCTCCCAGCCTTGCCGACAGGGTAGGCGGCAGGATTGGCTGCCATGCGCTTCTGATAGTCGGCAATAATGCGCTTTGCGGGCCCCTCAGCCACGATCTCTCCCTTACGAAGTTCGATGGCGCGGCTGCAGAATTCGGCAGCGGACTCGAGGTCATGCGTCACGTAGACAATCGCACGAGCCTTCTTCATCATCGACACGATCCTGCCCCGCGACTTATCACGGAAGGAGGCGTCTCCCGTCGAGAGCACCTCATCGAGGAGGAGCACGTCTGGCTCAACCGAGGTTGCAATGCTGAAGCCAAGGCGCGCCCGCATGCCAGAGCTATATGTTCGGGCCTCTGCGCGAGCGAACTTTCCGAGGTCGGCAAAGTCAAGGATCCCCTTGACCTTCTTTCTCATGACCGCCGCTGGGATGCCAAGGAATGCACCAACGAGCATCACATTGTCTTCTGCGTTGAGCTCGTCTTCAAGCCCAGCGCCCAGGTGGAGCAGGGTGGCGATATCCCCTCGCACCTCAATCTTCCCCTCTGTGACAGGGATAATCCCAGCAAGCGTCTGGAGCAGCGTGCTCTTTCCTGCACCGTTTGGGCCAATGACAGCAATCGACTCACCCGCCGCGACGGTCAGGTTGATATTGCGTAGGGCCCAGAACTTCCGATCACTCTCGACCTTCTCTCGCGTGACGCGGTAAACCGTTTTACGGATGGAACGCTTGCGCGATAGGTGGAGGTCGTATTGCACCCCGACGCCTTGAAGAAGGATTGGTGGATTACTCATCTAGAGGACCTTCACGAAGTTTGGTGCCATCCGGCGGAATATATGAATTGCGACGAATGTAAAGAAAATTGAAACAACTGACAGAGTTAGGAGTGGAACCAGGTCTGGTGCCCGACCTGCAAACAAGACATCACGGTAGCCGGAGAAGATCCACGTGAACGGATTGAGAGAGACGAGAAAATCTAGTGCAGGGTAGTTCTTGACCATGTCTCGCATCGTCTCAATGCTGTACAGCGATGGAGAGAGATAGAACCAGAGGCGAAGCACGTGCGTCAGTGTGTTTCCAATGTCGCGGTAGAAGACATTCACGGCACTCAGCGTAATTGCGAAGGGGATAGTGACGAGAAGCTGGACAATGATGATGAGCGGAAGGGCGAGAACCCACAAGGTGAGATGGTTCGGATAGACTAGGTAGAGCGCAAAGAGCGGGATGAGTCCTACACAAAACTCAAAGACGCTCTCAACGATATTGGCAGCTGGGAGAGTGATCTGCGGAAAGGCGATCTGCCGCAGCACCTTGTCGCGCTTCCGAATCGACTCTGAAGCTGTGCCAAGGGCCGAACTGAACCACTTCCAGGGAAGGAGGGCCACGAAAATGAAGAGGGGAAAGTCTGGCTGGCTGCGCTGCCGAATGAAGGTGACCAAGATCGTGTAGATGACCATCTGCAGTGCCGGGTCCAACACCCACCAGACGTGACCGAGGACAGAGTCGGCGCCTCGGCGACGGATCGCGGTCAGGGTGAGCCGTGAGATGAGCTCTCGACGCTCCCAAATCGACTCCAGCGTCTCGGCGATCGTACCGAGGGTGCTACGAGGGGGGCGACCGACCGTAAGTTGGTGGGTGCGACTTGCCATAGTTTGGCGAGGATAGCATTCGCCCCTCTATACTCACTGCAACACGAAATAGTGAGGTGCACGGTGAATCCAATCAGCCGACTTCGTAGCCGACTTGTAGCGCGGTACGCCGCTGCCGATAAAGGGGCGCTCACGAACTACAGTTTCGTGGCGGCCATCGCCCTCTCAGCAACCTTGCTGATCGGCGTCACCGGATATACGTGGTGGAACGATAATCTCGCCCCGGCGGTCGAGGTCAACGGTCAAGCGATTAACAAGAGTGAAGCGCTTGGTCGTGCACAAGTCGCGGCGATTCGCTTGAGTGTCCAAGCGACACGCATCCAGGCACGCGTGGCGGCAGGCACCCTTACCTCCGACCAAGGCAACGCACTCCTCCAGGGCCTCTCGGATAAGGCCGACACACTGACCACCGATGTGACCACGAGCATGATCAACGCACTGCTGGTCCGCGATCTAGCTGCAAGCAAGGGGATTGAACTTGATCAAACTGCTGCGGATGCAGCTTGGGCTGCAGAGTCGACACTTCCCGAGCTACGACTCCTGCGCAGGATCTCCATCAACATCGATCTTGACAAGGGAACCGGGAAGGTTTCTGATGCTACCGTCGCGGCAGCCCAGAGGCGCGTCGATGCCATCGTCGCCGAGCTCGCCGCAGGTGGAGACTTTTCAACGATCGCAAAGAGGGAGTCGCAAGATAGCTATGCCGCGGATGGTGGCCTTGTTCGCTGGAGTACTCGCGCTGAAGATCCAACGAGCGATCCCGCATTTGCCGCAGCATGGGATATTACGGCCGAGGGTGAGACCACCGATGCGATCAGGCACACGACGACACAGTTCATCATCATCAAGGTAGAGAAGATCCGTGCTGCCTCACCCGACCCTGATTTCGCCAAAGCCCTCAGCGATGCGGGTATTGACACATCGACCTATAAGCGGGTCTGCGCGGAAGAGGTGCTCTACTCGCAACTGAAAGAGGTAGTAACCGCTGAACTCCTCACAGACCCAGTTACACAGCGTGATGTGAGCTACATGTCGATCTCAACCGACCAGGGCGGCGATGTTCCAGAGGTTCATGTTCGCCATATCCTCTTCAGTCCGAACGATGATCCTAACGCGGCTGCGGCGCTCGATCCCGCAGATCCAGCATGGGCAGCGGCGGAGGCAGAGGCTAAGGCCGCGATGGCTGCACTAGAAGGCGGAGCAAAGTTTGCAAAGCTGGCCGCCACGAGTGACGATGCCGGTTCGGCGAAAACAGGCGGCCTCCTGCCGTGGACGGCCAAAGGAAGCTATGTGAAGCCGTTCGACGACGCCGTATGGGCCGATGGCCTGGTTCCGAGTCAGCTGCTTGGGCCGATCAAGACCGATTACGGCTGGCACATCATTCGCTTTGAAGGACGACGCGAGTCGCTTCGAGATCAACTGCAAGCTCTCCTCGACGCGGCAACTGTCGACGGCAAAGATTTCGCTGGCGCAGCAAAACAGATGGTACAGAGTCTCAGTGGCCTAGAGGTGAAGTCACCGGGCTGGGTTGCTCGCTACTCAATCGCCGCCGACCTTTCTGGGTTGGTCTGGCCACTTGCGGCCGGCGAGACGAGTGGCATTGAGACAACACAACAGCAAGACGCCTACCTGATCGTCCACGTGAATGCCGTAGAAGAGCGCCCGCTGACCGACGCACAGCGTTCAGCGGTGGAGTTCAATGGGTTCGGCCTATGGCTCGACCTCTATCGTGCCGCAGCAGCCATCACGATCGACGGCTCTTCGGTGCAAGACGCGGGGGAGTCACCTCAGCCGTGACGCAGGGCCTGGGTGGCGATCCTGCTGCCCTTGCCGCGCACCTCGCAGCAGTGCAAGTTGCCGGCGTCTCACTGGATCATGGCGTCACCGTACTTCCGTTTGCGGAGCTCGCACACACGGCAATCGATCCACGTATCCCGCTCCTGGTGAACCGCCTGCCCGCTGAAGGCAGCGCTGCGGCACAACAGGTCGGAACGCTCCCTGGTCGCAGTGGCGCAGGGTGGGCGCTCCTCGCACGCATCTACGGAGCAAGACACGAGGTGGTCGTGCTCCCTTCAGGCGCGCGCAACACGCTCGAAGCGTTTGCGACCACACCTGTACATGCAGGTGCAGCACTTCTTTTTCCGCCCCTTCCGCCTCTCGCTGCACTCGCCTCACCATGGGCGATGCCGTGGCTCAGCGCACGCCTGCGCGCAGAAGATGGCTGCCCGTGGGATCGCGAGCAGACACACGGCTCACTCGCTAAGCATCTGATCGAAGAGTCTTGGGAACTGCACGACGCAATCCAAAGCCTCGAGTCTGCTCCGGAAGCGCAACGCGGCGCAGCATACGTCGCCCTCGCCGAGGAGCTTGGCGATGTGCTCTTGCAGGTTGTCTTGCACGCGCAACTTGCGGAAGAGACTGGCGCGTTCGACTTTACCGATGTACAGGAGCGCCTCGCAAAAAAGATTGTGCGGCGCCACCCACACGTGTTCGGTCCTATAGAGCTAGGCATAATTGTTCGAATCCTGGTCCTAAATGGAAAGCTAATTATTGGAGCTGCAAAATGTGGAGCGCAAAACCTGTTAGCAAAGTAGCAGGGTCTTGCGGAAAACCTAATTGTGGTTCAGATCAAGAAAACAACGAATATAGTTTAGAAATTGAATTACAAGCAAAAAATAAAGGTCTTTGGTATAATATCCAACAAAAGAAAAAAAGAATGGGTAAAAATTATAAACCAGCAAAACCAGGTTCGCCTGATCGCCCTAAAAAAGATGCTTGGGAGAAAGCTCAAGGTGAATATGAATGGGATGGGGAAGAAGAATTCAATCAAGAAGAGCTTTTGAAATTAGATCCGACATTAGCTAACGCAGAAATTATTGAAGAAATTGATTAAATTTGTGTAAATTACTGTATGCTTGGCATCGGTGATTTAGAGTACTTATCTTATAGAACTGGCTTAAGCGAAGAAAAGGTTATCTTACTATCTGAGTCTCAAGAAGATTTAGATTTAATTATAAATGAATTAGCCAAAGAAGAAATAGAGGATGGTTTATTACATATTAGTTTTGAGCTTTTCACTAAATTATATGTATATAGAATAAGCTCAGATCTTGATTTTAAATTAAAAGAAAAAAGTTATGTAAGCTCTACTATTAGTTCTATATACCCCAAACTAGAAAAACATAAGATAGAAAATGTTACAATACAAGAAGATTGGGAAAGCTTGTGGAAACCAGACGAAGAGATAGCAAAATATTATTTTGTTTTATTAAGTATGTTTAAAGATAGT
>JBJSXZ010000132.1:0-1643 GCA_046086645.1 Candidatus Limnocylindrus sp. | reverse complement strand
CAAAACGGCCACCGTCGAGCTGCACCATTGGTCGCAGGTCTGGCGGAATGACCGGAAGAACGGAGAGGATCATCCACTCTGGCCGGCCGCCGGAGCGGCGGAAGGCCTCAATGAGGCGGAGGCGCTTGATCGCATTCTTGCGTCGCATGCCGGCAGTATTACGTACCTCGTTGGCGAGCTCCTTCGATTCTGCATCAAGGTCCATGCGCTCGATGAGTTCACGGACCGCCTCGGCACCCATGCCCGCTCGGAAGATCCGTGCACCGCGGGGGCGCTCACTGCCGAATTTGGCATCAAGCGTGCGGAAGCTGTCGAGTTCGTCTTCGCGGCCAATTTCAGGAAGCAGCTGGTACGGCTTCAAGCCGAGCAGCGCCTTCTTCTCCTTGGCGATCTCCTCCTTGCGGTTCTGGGCAGAGGTCTTCGCGTTGGCACGCAGCGCAGCGATCTCGCCTTCCGCAAGCGCCTTGAGATCGGCATGCTTTGCAACGCGCTCCCGCTCGATGGATTCCTTGAGTTGCTTGAACTCTTCGTCGGCATCGAGCGTGGCCTGGCTGACCACCGCACTCAGCCGCGCCTTCGCCTCGCGGCCACCAACTGCGCCGTCAGCAACGACGATCTCACCCGTCGGCTCAAAGATGACTGCGCCGTCGGCCTTCCCCTCGCCAAGTTCCGTGATCGCGCGCTCGGTCGCCTGCGCCGCCTCACCCAATTGCTGAGAGCGTTCAGATCGATCGGTATCGCACTGCTCAGTGCGCGCACGCGACTCGCGATCAAGTTCTGTCTGCTGGCGCTTCAAGCGTGCGTTGATCTCGCTCTCTTCCTCCGCGGTAGCGCCACCACCACGACCAGCGAGCTCGTCGTCGAGTCCCTTGAGGGCCTCTTTGCGCGCATCTTCGTCGACGCTCGTGACGATGTACTGCGCGAAGTAGAGCACCCTCTCAAGGTTTCGTGGCGAAATCTCCAGGAGTGTCGCAAGACGGCTCGGTGTGCCCTTGAAATACCAGATGTGGGAGACAGGACTCGCAAGCTGAATGTGGCCCATGCGCTCACGACGCACCTTGCTGCGCGTAACCTCCACGCCACAATTGTCGCAGATGATGCCCTTATAGCGAATGCGCTTGTACTTACCGCAGTAGCACTCCCAATCGCGCGTTGGTCCGAAGATGCGCTCATCGAAGAGGCCGTCCTTCTCTGGTTTCAGCGTGCGGTAGTTGATCGTTTCAGGCTTCGTGACCTCGCCCTTTGACCATTCGCGGATCTGCTCTGGGCTGGCAAGCGCGACGCGAATCGCCTCGAAATTATTGACTTCAGTCATCGCTCTGCCCCCTACTCTTCAAATCCGCTGAGGTTGATGCCGAGGTTCGGTGTTGAGTAGCCACTGACGTCTTCGAGGAGTGCGATCTCGTCGTCATTCTCATCGAGGATGTTCACGCTGATGCCAAGGCTCTGGAGCTCCTTGACGAGCACCTTGAACGACTCCGGCACTCCAGGCGCCTGGATCGGCGAGCCCTTGACGATCGCGTCGTATGCCTGCACGCGTCCGACAACATCGTCGGACTTGACGGTAAGGATCTCTTGCAGGATGTTCGCGGCGCCGTACGCCTGCAGCGCCCAGACCTCCATCTCGCCGAATCGCTGGCCAC
>JBJSXZ010000131.1:0-1267 GCA_046086645.1 Candidatus Limnocylindrus sp. | reverse complement strand
GTGACCTGCCCCCTTCCGCCCGCGCCACATGGTCGAGGTAGAAACAAGACCCTGACCAGGAGGCGCAGATGGCAAGGAAGAAGTACACGCCGGAGGACATCATCCGGATGCTGCGGGAGGCCGAGGTCGAGCTGGCCAACGGCCAGCCGATGGTCGCCGTGCTCAAGAGGCTGGCGATCACGGCCAACACGTACTACCGCTGGCGCAAGGAGTACGGCGGGTTGAAGGTGGATCAGGCCAGGCGCCTGAAGGACCTGGAGCGCGAGAACGCGAGGCTGGAGAAGATCGTGGCCGACCAGCAGCTGGACATGGCGATCTCGAAGGAGGCGGCCTCGGGAAACTTCTGAGCCCTCAGCGCCGGCGACAGGCCGTGGCATGGGCCTGCCAGGCGCTGGGGTGTCGGAGCGTCGGGCGTGCGTCGTGCTGGGGCAGTGCCGCAGCAGCCAGCGCCACGCACCCCGACGTGACGAGGAGCAGGAGCGACTGCGCGCCGAAGTGGTGCGCTTGGCGGTGAGGTTCGGGCGCTACGGCTACCGGCGCGTGACGGCCCTGGTGCGCGCGGAGGGCTTTCGTGCGAACCACGAGCGCGTGGAGCGGATCTGGCGCCAGGAGGGCCTGAAGGTGCCCCAGAGGCAGAGGAAGCGCGGGAGGCTGTGGCTGAACGACGGTTCGTGCGTGCGCCTCAAGCCGCTTCATCGCAACCACGTCTGGAGCCACGACTTCGTGAAGGACAGGACGCACGACGGCAGGCCGCTGAGGATGCTGACGGTGCTCGACGAGGCGACGCGGGAATGCCTGGCGATCCGGGTGGGGCGCAGGCTCAACTCGAGCGATGTGCTGGACTGCTTGGCCGACCTGATGATCGAACACGGCATCCCGGAGCACATCCGCAGCGACAACGGCGCCGAGTTCACGGCCAAGGCCGTGAGGGCCTGGCTGTCCCGGATGGGCGTGCGCACGCTGTTCATCGAGCCGGGCAGCCCGTGGGAGAACGGCTACAACGAGCGATTCAACGGCACCCTGCGCGACGAACTCCTGGACGGCGAGATCTTCTTCACGCTGCCCGAGGCCGAGGTGTTGATCGAGCGCTGGCGGCGGGAGTACAATCAGGAGCGGCCGCACAGCAGCCTGGCGTACAGGCCGCCTGCGCCCGAGGCATGGACCGTGGACCAGGCAACCGCGAGGAACGACCGACCGACCTCCGCAGCAGTGCTGCGGGGGGCGGGCTGTGAGTGACCATGTGGCACGGGCGTCGGGGGCAGGTCAC
>JBJSXZ010000130.1:0-3503 GCA_046086645.1 Candidatus Limnocylindrus sp. | reverse complement strand
CCCGCCGCTCACTGGCGCGTCAACCATGAGGATCCCCTTTGCCGCGAGGCGCTCGCCCATCGTGCGCGTAGCGCTCGGGCTGATGGTGCTCGTATCGATCACGATTGCACCAGGGGCGAGCAGGTCGATTGCGCCGGGCATGCCGTGCGCGCCAAGGATGAGCGCCTCGACATCTGGCGTGTCGGAGACAGAGAGCACGACTGCATCCGCACCCGTGAGGGCCTCGGCGAGTGTGGCGACGCGTGTTGCGCCTGCGGGTGCTGGCCGCGTGGCGCTGCGATTCCAGGCGCGCACCTCATGCCCTGCCGTAGCAAGGTGTCCTGCAATGGGTGCACCCATCGTGCCAAGACCAAGGACCGCGACGCGACTCATTCCCTAAGGATAGGACGAATGCGCGAGGTGAGAATGGTGCGCCCGGCGGGACTCGAACCCACGACCTTAAGGTCCGCAACCTAACGCTCTATCCACTGAGCTACGGGCGCATGCCTGTGCAGCGTACAACGGCGTGGCGGAGAGGGAGGGATTCGAACCCTCGACGCAGGAAAACCCCACGTGGCGGTTTAGCAAACCGCTGCACTAGACCTCTATGCGACCTCTCCGGGCGCCGACGGGGAGTATCCCAGATGCGCCGCTCCGCCGCCATCCCGCGGCGATGCCGCTGGCGAAGCCTGCGCTGCGGCTATGCCGGATTCGCCTCGAGGATCTCCCAGTTGCGGTCGCGCGCGACACGGCGGAGGGCGGCATCGGGTGCAACCGCGATCGCGCGCTGCGCCAGTGCGAGGAGCGGCACATCGGCGAGCGTGTCGCCGAAGGCGGCGACAAGCATCCTACCGTTCGCGTACCTGGCAACGGCACGCGCCTTCTCGTCGCCACTTTGCGTTGGTGCCGCGAGATCACCCGTGGCGCGTTCCCCCGCCATCGCCAGTGGCGTACCGAGGGCAACCTGTGCGCCGATCTTTTGTGCAAACGCGACGCCGACCGGCTGGTAGCCACCTGTGGCGAGCAGGAGTTCGGCGGTTGGATCGATTGCGCGCGCGGCCGCATGCACGGCGCGCACTGCGTCAACAACATGGGCGCGACGGGCGGGCCAGAGGTGATGCTCGACGACCCACTCCCCCATTGCGATGAGATCGTGTGCGCTGAGGCCGCGCAAGAGGCGCGCCTCTTCGCCGAGCCACCAGCCACGGAAACGCTCCTTATTGATGAGGCCGAGCCGTGCCAGGAGCACGACGGGGATGCGCAGCGCAACGAAGCGCCGGGCAGCTGAGGTCGGTCGGTGCGCAAGAACCCATTGCAACACGGCACGCCACGTCTCGAAGGTGGTGAGGGTGCCATCCATATCGCTCACGACGAGAAGTTGTGGGGTGGGGCTCATCTAGATAAGTATCGCGGAAACAGCGAGAGGCGCCTGGGTTGCCCCAGACGCCTCTCGAAAATCCTTGCGGATTTGAAGAAGAAGCGTTACTTCTTCTTTGCAGCCTTGCGGCGCTTGCGCTTGGCTGGGGCCTTCTTGGCAACAGCCTTCTTGGTCGACTTTCGCTTCTTCGCGACCTTCTTCACGGCCTTCTTAGCGGCCTTTCGCTTCTTGACAGCCATCTGTCTAACCTCCACTCTGGCGGCCCGATTGTCGAGCCGTCATAACTCCACCCCCGAAATCGAGGGCTTGTGGAAAAGTAAAACACAATGTGGATAACTGCAAGGGTCTTGCGCGCGTTTTGTTGCGCGGAGGGTGCCAAAACCCATCAAATCCTGACATTTCGGAGGGTCCGTATTTTGCTGCACGCGTAGAACTTCGGCAAATCTGCGATTTAGCACCCACTCTCTGCGCGGCGAGGCCGAAAGAGGGTGGAGATTTCGCGCCAGAGCACGATTTGTGCGCGGCTACACCTTACGCATGCAGTTTCTTCGTATAAATGGGGGGTATACGCACGAGTAACCGCTCTCCGTGGCGCAAATCAGGCTCTCCGCACGATCCCACCGCGCGATTTTTTCTTGGTTTTTTTAGCGATCCCCGTGCGGATCGCGCGCCGCTGCATCGACCGGCGGGGTGTCGAGCAGTTCGGAGATCGGCGATTCGCCTGCTGGAGATGCAAGAAAGCCGCGGCAGCGCAAGATCGGTAGTCGCGGATAGCGGGGGTAGCGCGGGTCTTCGTCGGAGCGGCCACAGCGCACGAAGGTCGAGCCACGTCCGCTCACGATCTGGCGGGCCTGGACGCATGCTGCGCAGAGTCCAGAGTGGGTCACCGCCACGCTCGCCAGGCAATGTGGCGGAGGGGGAGGGATTCGAACCCCCGCAGACCGTTACCAGCCTGGGCTGTTTTCAAGACAGCTCCGTTCAACCACTCCGGCACCCCTCCGCTGCGCAGTGTATCGGATTAACGGAGGTGGTTCAGGTGGTCGGACCAGTGCGCACTGCTCTCAACCTTGATCATCTTCTTGAGCGGCTCCCCCTGGAGCCAGGGGAACGCGCCTGGATCGTAGAGCTGCTCCTCGCTCAACGTTGCCGCCAGAGCGCGAAGTTCCACCCACGCGGCCGCCTCAGCAGCGCGCACCTCCGCAGCGACGCGCCAACGATTCTCGCGGGTCACCCGCTCGTTCAGCGCGTTGAGGCTCTCCGTGCTCACTTCAGGTGTTCCGCCCGCAAGCAGCGTGCGAATCTCGTATGTACCGCGGCGCTCCCACCACTCAATGTGTGCGAGGAGATCCACGCGACGCATCGCACCATCGACCGTGGCCTCCCATCCATCAGGAGTGACGGCTGCGATCACAGCCTCAAATTCGGCGCGGGCTGTATCGAGGCGCGCGAGAAACGCCTCGCGACGCTCGCCCATTACTTCTTCGATGCACGTGGCGCGAGGTGCGTACGCCCGCCAAGGTACGGATGCAGAACGGCGGGGAGGAGGACGCTGCCATCTGGCTGTGCGCCGCGCTCGAGCAGTGCGGCAAGGACGCGCGGAATGGCAAGGCCAGAGCCGTTCAACGTGTGGACGAGTTCGGGCTTCGCCCCTGCCTCGGAGCGATAGCGGATCGCCATTCGGCGCGCCTGGTAGTCGCCGAAGTTCGAGCAGCTCGAAACCTCGAGCCAACGCCGCGAGCCTGGAGCCCAGACCTCGAGGTCGTACTTGCGCATCTGGACGAAGCCCATGTCGCCGGTTGCCATGAGGAGGACGCGGTAGGGTAGTTCGAGGCGCTGCAGCAGGATCTCGGCGCGCTCGGTGAGCCACTCGAGTGCGGCACGCGACGCCTCTGGGCGTTCAAAGGTGACCATCTCGACCTTGTCGAACTGGTGGAGTCGCAGGATGCCGCGAGTCTCTCGACCGGCCGCGCCCGCCTCGCGACGAAAGCACGGGGTGTACGCGGCGTAGCGGATCGGCAACTGCGCACCGTCGAGGATCTCGCCGCGGTGGAGATTCGTCACCGGCACCTCGGCGGTTGGAGCAAGGAAGAAGCCGTCGCGGCCGACCACGTACATCTGGTCTTCCTTGTCGGGAATCTGCCCCGTG
>JBJSXZ010000129.1:0-5650 GCA_046086645.1 Candidatus Limnocylindrus sp. | reverse complement strand
GCCACGCCTCGGTGCCTCGATCGGCGCGCGCGACCTCTGGCTCAAGGTTGAGGGGGCGAACCCGACCGGCTCGTTTAAAGATCGCGGCATGGTGGTGGCAGTGGCGAAGGCGCTCGAGCGCGGCGCGCACGCAATCGTCTGTGCCAGCACGGGGAACACCTCCGCCTCGGCCGCCGCCTATGCCGCAGCGGCAGGGCTCGAGTGCGTCGTGGTGCTACCAGCAGGGAAGATCGCGCCGGGGAAGCTCCTCCAGGCGTATGTCGCTGGCGCGACCGTGTTGAGCATCGAGGGAAACTTCGACGAGGCGCTGGCGATCGTGCGCGAGGTTGGTGCCGACGGGAGCATCGAGGTCGTCAACTCGATCAATCCACATCGCATTGCCGGCCAGGCAACGGCGGCGCACGAGATCGTTGCCGACCTGGGCGACGCACCCGAGGTGCTCGCCCTTCCGGTGGGGAACGCGGGGAACATCAGCGCCTACTGGCGCGGCTTCACCGATGCGCAGGCGCGTGGCGATGCAACACTTCGCCCAGTGATGGCCGGCTATCAGGCAGCGGGCGCCGCGCCATTCGTGCACGGCGCACCGGTGGCGCACCCCGAGACGATCGCCACCGCGATTCGCATCGGCAACCCTGCGTCGTGGGCAACGGCGGTCGCGGCGCGCGACGAGTCCGAAGGGCTGATCGAAGCGGTCACCGACGTCGAGATCCTTGCAGCGCAAGAGGAGATCGCGCGGCTCACGGGAATCTTCGTGGAGCCGGCTTGCGCCGCGCCGATTGCGGGGCTACGCAACTCGATCGCCTCCGGCGAGATTGATGGCGGCCTGCGCATCGTTGCCGTGATGACTGGGCTCGGCTTGAAAGATCCCGAGACGGCGGCACGCATGATTGCCACGCCACGCGTTGTGCCCGCAACACTCGGTGGCGTGCGCGCCGCACTCGGCTGGTAGCAATGCCGATCACCTCACGCATCGGCCGCTCCGTTGCCGTGGCGGTGCCCGCAACGATCGCGAACCTCGGCGCCGGCTACGACGTGCTCGCAATGGCGATCGATCTGCACAACGAGTTGCGCGTCACCATCACCGGCTCGGTGGAGTACGGCGCGGGGCGCATCGAGTACAGCGTTACGGGCGAGGGGGCAACGGTGCTCGTAGGCTCGCGGGAGAACCTCGCGATCGATGCGATCTATCGCGGCCTGACCGCCGCGGGGGTCCCCGACGCCGAGCGGATGAGCCTCACGATCTCGGCGGTAAACGCGATCCCGCTTTCGCGCGGTCTCGGCTCGAGCGCGGCGGCGATCGTCGCCGGGCTTTGCGCAGGGGCGGCGCTCGGGAGCGGCTCGTCTGAGGGGTTTGCCCCAGGGAGCTGCGTCGACCGCTTTGCCGACTCGCTAACCGACGCACTGTTTGCCGAGGCGGCGCGCCTTGAGGGGCACCCCGACAACGCTGCCGCCGCCCTCTTCGGTGGGCTCGTGGCAAGCGGGAGCACGCGTGACGGACTCGCGGCGCGTCTCATTACGGTGCCCGACGACGCGGTGCCGGTGGTGCTGATCCCGACCCTCGAGCTGCCAACAAGCGAGATGCGCTCGGTGCTGCCGAAGCAGATCAGCATGGCCGATGCGGCGCACAACGCTTCGCGTCTCGCCCTCGGCATTGCCGCGCTCGAAGCGGGCGACCTACGTGGCTTCGCACTCCTCGCCGACGATCGCCTCCATCAACCCTACCGCGCCACGCGCTACACCGCGATGCCAGCACTTATCGATGCGGCGCGCACGGCGGGTGCGGTGAGCGCCTGTCTCGCTGGCGCCGGCTCGTCGATCGTTGCGATCGTCGACGATGCGAATGGCGCGGGTGACGAGGTCATTGAACGTGTGATTGCCGCACTTGATGCGGCGGCGCAGCGCGAAAAGGTCGGCGGTCATGCCGAACAGTTTGAGGTCGAGCACGATGGGGCACGGATCATCGCGTGAGTAGCGGATCGCGCATCGCCATTGTCGTGGAACGGCACGAGTCGGTTGACTCCACCAATGATGTTGCACGTGAGCGACTCGCCGCTGGTGCAGTCGCGCCACTCCTCGTGCGCGCCGAATCGCAACGTGCCGGCCGCGGTCGCCGCGGTCGCACCTGGCTTGATTCGCCAGGCACCGCGCTCTTGCTCTCACTCGGTGTGCGCGCCGATGCGCGTGGGCCGCTGAGCAGCGATCCAGCGCGCGCGTGGCGCGTTGCCGCCGAGTTTGCACTTGCCGCCGCCGACGCGATCGAAGATGCGGCGGGGCTGCAACTTGGCGCCGTCGCATTGAAGTGGCCGAACGATCTTGTCTTGCGCAAGGTCGAGGGCGGCACCACGCGCAGCTTCCGGAAGATCGGCGGCGTGTTGAGCGAGGCGTCGAACCTTGGTGCGCCCGATGCGTCGCTCGTCGTCGGGCTCGGGATCAATGTGCGCGGTGATATCGCGCGCCTCGACGCGAACCTTGCGGCAACGGCAACAAGCCTCGAGATTGCAACGGGCCGGCCGGTCGACCGCGAGGCGCTCTTCCTCGACCTGGTGGCGCGGCTCGAAGGGCGCCTCGGGGCGCTTGCCGCGGGGCGCTTCGATGTCGCTGGGTGGCGCAGTCGGCAGCTCCTCGATGGGTGCGAGGTTGAGGTCGACCTCGGGGGCGAGGGGATTGTTACAGGGCAGGTCATGGGGCATGATGGCGCCTCTGGGGCGATGATTTTGAGCGTCGATGGCATCGAGCGTGCCATCGAAATGGGCGAAGTGGCCCGAGTCCTGCGAATCGCCATCCCGTAGGGGGTACCATCAGGCCTCTAGGGAGGGTGCGTGCCCAGTTTTAGGAACCTATTTCGACGCCGCACGGCGACCCCCGGAAGCGAGCCCGATCTGTGGGTTCGTTGCCCGGGCTGTTCCGAACTCCTCTTCAAGAAGACCTTGGAGAAGGGTCTACGGGTCTGCGCCTCGTGCGGGCATCACTTTCGCGTGCCCGCACGCGAGCGGATCGCCCAGCTCGTTGACCCCGGCACCTTTGTCGAGGTTGACGCGAGCCTCGTCTCGCTCGACCCGATCGTCTTCACCGCCTCCAAGCCCTACCCGGAGCGGGCCGCCACGGCACGCGCGACAACGGGGGAGCGCGATGCGGCGATCCGCGGCACGGCCGATATCGGCGGCATTACTGTTTCGCTCGTCGCGATGGACTTCTTCTTCATGGGCGGCTCGATGGGTTCGGTCGTGGGCGAGAAGGTTGCCCGCGCCGCGGAACTCGCCACCGCGGAGCGCCTCCCCCTCGTGATCGTCTGCGCCTCGGGTGGCGCGCGCATGCAAGAGGGAACCTACGCGCTCATGCAGTTACCAAAGACGCTTGCGGCCATCGCGCGACTGAAGGCGTCGGGCGGCACGTTCATCAGCCTCCTCACCGATCCAACTACGGGTGGCACCATCGCCTCGTTCGGCGCGCTCGGCGACCTAAATGTTGCCGAACCGAACGCGCTGATCGGATTCAGCGGCGCGCGCGTCTCGGCCGGCACGATTGGCGATGAGCTTCCCGTTGGTTTCCAACGCAGCGAGTTCTTGCTCGAAACGGGATTCATCGATGCGATCGTCTCGCGCGCAGATTTGCGCGACTGGTTGGCGCGCGCACTCATGCTCTTGCAACCGCTCCCCGCGCCGAACGTGCCGCTCTACGAGCAGATTGGGATTCCCGGCTTTGGCCTGGTCGGCGGCATGGTGAGCGGCGTCGCGAAGGGTGCGGGCACGGTGATCGGGAGCGTCCTCTCGCCTGTCGCCGATGCGGCGACGCGCGTTGCGAACACTGCAGATCGCATCTTGGAGAACCAGCATGACGCGCACCCCGCCCCCGTACTTGGGCCGCACCTCACCGAAGACGAGGCGTGGAGTCACGTGCGCCGCGCGCGCGACCCACAGCGCCCACGCACCATCGAGCTCCTCGCCGCACTCAACGCCGACTTCGTCGAGATGCGCGGCGATCGCCGCGCTGGCGATGACGGTGCGATCGTCGCGGGGATCGCGCGCATCGATGGCCGCCGCCTCGTCGTTGTTGGCACACAGAAGGGGACCGACACCGAGAGCAACATCCGTCGCGGCTTCGGCATGCCGCACCCCGAGGGCTACCGAAAGGCCATCCGGGTGTACGAGCTCGCCGACCGCTTCGACTTGCCCGTGCTCACCTTCATCGACACCCCGGGCGCGTACCCGGGCATCGGCAGCGAGGAGCGAGGGCAGGCGCAGGCGATCGCCGTCAACCTGCTCGAAATGAGCCGCCTCCGGACGCCGATCGTCTCGATCGTGATCGGCGAAGGCGGCTCGGGCGGCGCCCTCGGCATCGCCGTCGCCGACCGGATCGGCATGCTCGAGCACGCGTGGTACTCGGTGATCTCGCCCGAGGGCTGCGCGGCGATCCTCTGGAAGGAATCGAACGAGCAGACCAACAACCGCGCCGCCGACTGCCTCGCGCTCACCGCGACGCGCAATCTCGAGAACGGCCTCATCGACGAAGTCATCCCCGAGCCGCTCGGCGGCGCCCATCGCGATCCGCGCAAGGCCGCCGACCAGCTGCAGAACTGGATCGTCGACCGGCTGCGCGACCTCTCGCGCGTGAACCCGGAGACGCTCGTCCGGCAGCGTTTCGAGAAGTTCCGCCGCATGGGCGCCTTCCGCGACGAGCTCGCGACCGCCACCGCGGGCGCGTGAGACCGCTTGCGCGCGCGCAGCGACGATTCCGGCTTCTTTGACCGGGATCGGCGCCGCTGCTACCCTCTCGGCCCCGGGAATTCCGCCGTGGATTGGCGTGTTCGAGTCCACTCGACCCGCCCCCGTCGGCGCCCCGAGGAGAAAGAAGAGACCCTTGGCGAAGAAGACTCCCCCCGCAAAGCCGACGGCCAAGGCTCCGGTGAAGGCTCCTGTGAAGGCTCCGGTGAAGGCTGCCGCGAAGGCGAACGGCAAGACGCAGCCTCCCGCAAAGCCGGCCGCCAAGGCGGTGGCCGTGAAGGCTGCGGCGCCGAAGCCCGTCGCCAAGCCCGCGCCCGCGAAGCCGGTAGCGAAGGTCGCGGCCAAGCCCGTCGCAGCGAAGCTCGTCTCCAAGGCTGGGTCGAAGCCGGCAGGCAAGAGTCCGGCGGCGAAGGCCCCGGCGGCCAAGTCGGCGCCCCAGAAGCCAGACGCGAAGACGCCCGATCCGAAGAAGGTCGCGGCCAAGCCGGAGGCGAAGGGCGCGGCGCCGAAGGCTCCCGCTGCGAAGCAGACTGATCCCAAGAAGCCTGAAGCCAAGAAGCCTGAAGCCAAGAAGGCCGACGGCAAGAAGTCCGCGTCGACCAAGGTCGAGGTGAAGCCCGACGGCAAGTCCAAGGGCCGTCCCGTCGCCGATCCGCTCGAGCCGCCGACCGTTCCGAAGAAGGGTCCGATCGATCTCGCGCAGCACAAGTCGGTCGCGGCCGTCGCCGCGGCGCTTGTGAACGCGCGCGGCGACCAGAGCAACTTCATCATGATCAACGGTCGGCGCGTGCGCGTGATGTCGACCAAGGGCATCTCGATCCCGAAGAAGGCCAAGTCGACCGAGAAGGAAGCCGCTCCGGCACCGACCGAGCAGCAGATCCGCTCGATCAAGACGAAGCTCGGCAAGAAGGAGCTCGACGAGTACCGCG
>JBJSXZ010000128.1:0-1635 GCA_046086645.1 Candidatus Limnocylindrus sp. | reverse complement strand
CCAGGACAAGTTCAGGACGCCCGGCAACGACGCGGATAACCAGGCCGCCAGCCGAAACTGCGGAACGCGTGGTCAATGGCACGATGACTCCCTCTCCGTTGTCACCCCACCCTCAGGCGGTGCATGCTTGCAGCAATGGTAGTCCGTAAGGGAGGTAGCGTGCAGCCCCTGCTCACTGCCGCGTGCTGCGCTACGCTCAGCAGAAGCAAGGAGGCTAGGTGAGCGACCACTTCAATGCACGCGTGAGCCTCGGGGCAGGTCTCCCCGACAGAATCGCGCTCGAGCGACTCCCATCGCCGACAACGCCATGGGCGAAGCTACCGATGGTCCTCAAAATCTTGATCGAAGGCGCCGCGAGACGCGCTGGCGATGGATTCGTTCGCCCAGAGGATCTCTCCGCATACCTTGCATGGCGTCCAGGAGCTGCCGCTGCCGCAACGGGGGAGGAGCGCGAGCTCCCCTTCTCACCAGCGCGCGTCGTTCTCCAAGACTTCACCGGCGTCCCTGCTGTCGTCGACCTCGCCGCCCTGCGCGATGCCGCAGTTGAACTCGGCATCGATCCTGCGCGAATCAATCCTCAGGTTCCGGCGGATCTCGTCATCGACCACTCCGTACAGGTGGATCGTTGGGCGACGGCCGAGGCGCTCGAGCAAAACGTTGCGAAGGAATACGAGCGCAACACCGAGCGCTACCAACTCTTGCGCTGGGCGCAGGGTGCATTCAACCAGTTCAGCGTCGTCCCCCCTGGGGCGGGCATCGTGCACCAGGTCAACCTTGAGCGCCTCGCCACCGTCGTGCGCGTTGACCAGGTGGATGGCGCACCACTCGCGTTTCCCGACACTTGCGTTGGCACAGACTCACACACAACGATGATCTCGGGCCTTGGTGTACTCGGCTTCGGTGTCGGCGGAATTGAGGCCGAAGCGGTGCTGCTCGGCGAGCCTCTCTTCTCACCCATTCCGCGCATCATCGGCGTCCGATTTGACGGACGGCTCCCTGCTGGCACAACCGCAACTGACCTTGTGCTGACGGTCACCGAGCGCCTCCGTGCTCACGGAGTTGTTGGCGCCTATGTTGAGGCATTCGGCGACGGCCTCGCAACGATCTCACTCGCCGATCGCGCCACGATCGCAAACATGTCACCCGAGTTCGGTGCGACGACAACACTCTTCCCCATTGACGCGACGACCGTTGACTACTTGCGCACCACGGGGCGCGACGAGGCGATGGTCACCCTCGTCGAGACGTATGCGCGTGCCCAGGGACTCTGGCGCGAACCGGGTGCCGCTCCCGACTTTGACGAGGTTGTCGAAATTCATCTCAATGCAGTCGTCCCATCGCTCGCAGGACCGCGGCGCCCACAAGACCGTGTCTCGCTCCCCGCGCTCGGCGAGAGCTTCGCCGCTGCCTACCCCGAGCGCAGTGGCCGGGGTGCGCACAGCGGCTCGACTGACGCGATGCAGCTGCGCGATGGAGCGATCGTGATCGCAGCAATCACCTCGTGCACAAACACCTCAAATCCATCGGTGATGATTGCGGCCGGACTTCTCGCGCGCAATGCAGTCGCGCGCGGGATGCGCGCGGCTCCGTGGGTGAAGACGAGCCTGGCGCCCGGATCGCGGGTCGTCACCGACT